>NZ_SSOH01000044.1:0-6943 GCF_029873155.1 Pseudomonas sp. BN515
CTGTAGAGCCAGACATCCTTTACATATTGAACCGGGGACATCCTTTACACCGATAGGCGTTGGACCTGGGAGGAGCCAGGTCCAAGCCGGCCTAAGGGATACTGGCCGAAGCGCAGCTCCCACACATCCGTCTCGACTTCGCGTAGCGCGACCCACTCGTCGATCAGGGCCTCGGACAGAAACACCGAGCGCCCTTGCCACTTGATGCAACCGTTGCTGTGCACCCGCCGGAGTTGCAGCCCTGTCGGGTACTCGATCGCCGGTAGACGGGCCGGATAGGGGCGCGGCGAGGGCCCATAGCGCTCGGCCGGGACCGCCATCCCGAGTCCTTCATGCGGCCGTATGGTGTTGAACTCCTGGCGGAACCGTTCAAACGCCATCTGCTGCTGGGCCAGATTGGGAGCGGGGGGCTTCAGGACGGCCGCTTTCAGGCTGCGGTGCATCCGCTCGTGTCGGCCATTCTGATCGGGACGGCCCGGCGCGATGCGCTCCGGGTGAATACCCAGGTGAATCCACCACACCGCCAAGCGCGAGAGACCGCCCACGCCCACCGAGGCGAACGGGCTGCCGTTGTCCGTGCGGATAGCCTCCGGCAGGCCGTATTCGCGGAAGGCCCACTCGAACCAGGGTCGACTCAGCCCGCCGCCGGGACGCGGCAAGCCCCGGCAGCACAGCAGATACCGGCTGGCCTGATCGGTCAGGGTCAAGGGATAGCACCAGCGACCATCCCCGGTCCGAAACTGCCCCTTGAAATCAGCACACCAGACGTGGTTAGGCTGCAGGCCGGCGCGCAAGGGCGTGACGGACGCCGGGGTGCTCCGCGGACGTCGGCGCGACTGCACCAACCCTGCCCGTTTCAACCATTCTCCCGCTGTGCTAGGGGCTGGCCAGGGCAATTCCGGATCCTGCTTGCGCAGACGCACCAGCAGCTTCTTCGGCCCCCAATCCAGATGCCGCAGCTTCTCTTCGATCAACCGCTCAATCAGCGCCGTCGCGGTCTGTTGCGGGCTGCTGAGCGGTCGCCGGGACTGCTCCAGAAGGCCAGCCTCACCGTGTTCCGCATAGCGCTGCAGCCACTTGTCGAGCGTCGGCCGGCTGATGCCATAGCTGCGCGCCAGCTCGCTCTTGCTGTAGTCACCGCTGCTCCAGGCGTGGATCAGCTCGATACGTTGGTCCATGGGCGACACTCTTTTCCAGGGCATGGCAGCTACCTCCTGCCATGCGAATTACCTGTAAAGGATGTGTCCGGTCCAACCTGTAAAGGATCTATCCGGTCTGTACCCACCCCAACCCTCTCCCAGAGGGAGAGGGGGTTGTCCGTGCCTGTGTTCTGTCTGGGCACAGTCCTGTGAGGGCGATTTCAATCGCCAGGCAGGACGCAGTCCTGCCCTGTGGGAGCGAATTTATTCGCGAAATGGCCAGGCACCGTACCAACCATTGGTAGCACTCTGCCCCGGCACTTTCGCGGACTGGATCGCCGCGTGCTGCCAATTGCCGCGCATCGATGGGTATCGCTCCGCTCTGACCAACCTACGAGAGGCACACCCTACCGAATCGGCTTCATCCTGCTACCCCGGGCATTCGAATCGTCACTGCGAGAAGCCTCCGCTCCCACAAAAAACGAAGGCAAAAAAAACCGCGCTTCGAAACCCGTCCCAGGAGGCTTTGTCGCGCGGCAAAGTGCCCGCTGTGGCAGGCGTCGATGACCCCCTTACGGGAGCAGGAGTAGGGTTTCAAAACCCCCAATGCAGCATGGCCAGTACCAGGACGGCGAGGAAGGCGGTCTCCCCCACCATCAGCAGGATGGGCTTGATACCCACCGAGGCCAGGTCCTTGAGCTGGGTTTTCATGCCCAAGGCGCTGATGGCGATTACCAGGCACCAGCGCGACAGTTCATTGCCGGCCTCTTGCACCACCGGCGGAATCACGCCCGTGCTGTTGATCGCGGCGAGGATCACGAAGCCCACCGCGAACCAGGGCAACAGCGGCGGCCGCTTGCTGCCCGGCTCGGCGCCGCGCATGCGAGTGATCATTGCGGCGCAGACGATCACCGGCAGCAGCATCGCCACGCGCATCAGCTTGACCACGGTGGCGCTGTCGCCGGTCTCGTGCCCCATGCTGTAGCCCGCGCCGACCACCTGGGCCACGTCGTGGATGGTGCCGCCGATGAAGAACCCGGCATGCAACGGCGAGAGCCCAAGGGCCTCGGCGATCATCGGGTAGAGAATCATCGCCAGGGTGGACAGCGCCGATACGCCGATCACCGTGAACAGCGTCGCGCGTTCCTTCTGCGGATGGCTGGGCAGCGCCGCCGCCAGGGCCAGGGCCGCCGAGGCGCCGCAGATGGCCGTGGCGCCACCGGTAAGCAGGCCGAACAGGCTGTTGAAGCCAAGCAGACGCGCCACTGCGACTGACACGAGGATGGTAACCACCACCAGTGCCACCACCATGGCGACTGGCTGCCAGCCGAGCGACGCGATCTGTTCCAGGGTGATGCGAATGCCCAACAGTGCCACGCCGACCCGCAATACTTCGCGGGCGGTGAACTCGATACCGGGCTTGCACGCACCGTCGGTCGCCAGGAAGTTCACTGCAAGGCCCAGCAGAAGGGCGAAGAGCATCACCGGAGCACCGTAGTGCTCGGAAAGGAAGGTGGCCGCCGCGGCGACCACGGCGCTGACGATCACACCGGGCATCAATACCCGGGTACGCGATCCCAGCGCGGTTATTGCTGTTGCAGACATACGAGTGATTCCTGCGGCCGCGGCCGCGACAGATCGATGAAACAACGGCCCTGCTGCAGCTCCACCGCGTAGGTGGCGACACCAAAGCCTTTCACGCCCGCCACGCAGCCACTGGCGAGATCGAAGCGCAGGCCGTGGGCTGGGCAATGCAGCAGGCGCCCGTCCAGGCGGCCACTGAACAGCGACGCGCCGTTGTGCGGGCAGCCTTCGTCGATGGCGTAGAGCTCGCCGTTCTGGTTGAACAGCACCAGCGACTTTTCTTCATGGCGGAACAGGCTGCGCCCGCCCACGGGCGGCACCTGCGCTGCCGGAACCTCCACCAACCGGGTCATGCGGTGCAGACCTCTGCCGCAGCACGCAGCTCCAGGGCACGTTGCAACTGGGCCAGCATCAGCCACGGCGGTTGAGCGCCGGCCAGCGACAGGCGCTGGTCGATCGCAAAAGACGGCACTGCCTGGGTGGCCGGAACGGCCTCGCTACCGACATAGGGGCGACCGTCGTCGAACAGCGCGGCTTCCAGGCGACGCGGGTCGAAACCACACTGCCTGGCCACGCTCAGCAGCAGCTCGCTGTTGCCCAGGTCTTCGCCGGACTGGAAGTAGCCGGCGAACAGGCGCTCCAGCAGGGTATCCACCTGCCGTTCGCTGCCCTGCTCCATGGCCAGCGCCAGCAGGCGGTGCGCATTGGCGGTGTTGGGCATGACTTCGATACGGCGCAGGTCCACATCCACGTCGGCGTGGTAGGCGGCATCCTGCACCTGCTCCTGGCGGGCACGTACCGCACCTTCGCTACCGAGGCGTTGCACGTAGAACTCCATGAAGGGCACACCCTGCGCCGGCAGGTGGGGCAGCAGCTGCACGCCGCGCCAGCGCGTTTGCACCTGCACATCCGGGCGGCTCTGCGCGAGCGTGCGCACGGCCTTCTCCAGGTTGCGTTTGCCGATCAGGCACCAGGGACAGATGAAGTCGAAAGTCATCTCGACCAACAGCGGTTTCATTAACGTTCCTCACTTGCCATCAGCGGCGAGAGCTTCTGGATGTCCTTCTGGTAGTGGCGCTTGCCGTACCAGAACACCAGGGCCGCGGCGACACTGATCAACGGAATCAACTGGAAGGCACGATCCAGGCCGAAGAGATCGGCCAGCACGCCTGTGACATAGGGTCCGGGCGCCAGGCCAAGCAGGTTGTTGGCCAGGGTCAGGGTGGCAAAGGCAGTACCGTGGATCGAGTAGTGGGTCAGGTTGGCAACCATGGCGCCGGCCGGGCCGGAGGTACCGGTCGCCACCAGCATGGCCATGGCGATGACCACCAGCTGCGGTACGCCGGGCGCCATGCGGAATGCCAGGGACAGGAGCACGCAACTGATCAGGCAGTAGGCGATGGCCAGGGCGATCTTGCGGTCCGGGGAATTGCGGCACATGCGGTCGCTGAGCATGCCGCAGAGGATCATGCCGGCACCGCCGGTGAGCACGATGATGGCCGAGACAGCGCCAGCCTGATCGGTGCCCATGTGGTAGTAACGATTCAGGTAGCTGGGGAACCACACCATCACCGCTGCACCAACGAACAGCTGCAGGCCGCTGCCGACGTAGGCGCAGATCACCGAGTGGCTGGCGAACAGGGTTTTCAGCGGGCGGCGGCAGGGGGATTCGTCCGTCGCGCTGCGCGCCGGCAGCGGACTACCGATGCGCGACTGCTTGACGACCAGCGGATAGACCAGCGCCAGCACCAGGCCAAAGATCGCCATGCCGGCAAAGGACCAGCGCCAACCCAGGTGTTGCGCCAGGACGCCGCCCAGGGCCATGCCCAGTACCGAGCCGAACATGCCGCCGGCCATGAAGGCGCCCGTGATGGTGGCGCGCATCTCGCGAGGGAATACCGACAGCACCACGGCGATGCCGACGCTGCCATAGGCCGCCTCACCCACACCCACCAGGAAGCGCGCTACGAACATGTGCTCGTAGTTCTTCGCCAGGCCGCAGCCCAGGGTTGCCAGGCTCCAGAGCATGGCCATCAGTACCAGGCTCTTCACGCGGCCCCAGCGGTCTGCCAGCAGCGACAACGGGAAGGTCAGCAGCCCCACCATCAGGGCGACGATGCCGCTGAGCAGGCCAAGCTGGGAGTCGGAGAGCGTCCATTCGGACTTGAGCAGCGGGAATACCGCGTTGAGGACCTGCCGCGACATGTAGTCGGAGATCAACAGACCGAACGTCAGGGCGAATACCACCCAGGCGTAGGTGCGGGGGACGTTCACGGCCGATTGGTCGAAATCGGCGGTGGCAGCGGAATGAAAGGCCATCGCGGTTACCTTGAATCTGTGCGTGTAGTTGTTTTTGTCACGCTAGCTGGCGGGTATGCGGTTAGCATCCCGCCGGGGCCGACCTTGTGGGCCGGCCCTTCTGGCTACGCAGGTCACGTACGCATCGGAACGTGCTTCTGACCCGGCTGGCGGTTCGGCGCCATGCCGTTCATGCGCAGGGTCTCTTCCACGTCCTTGTATTCCACGCCGATCTTGTAGATCTCGCGTGCTTCCTTGCCACTGGCGATTTCGCGGCCCAGCTCGTGAGCGATGCGCACGGTCTGCTGGATCTGCTGCACGGAGGTGAAGCGCTTGCCGTGCTGGTCGATGATGGTGTCCTCGATGCCGACGCGCGGGTGCAGGCCCATGGCGAGTGCCATGGTGTTGAACGGCAGGACGTTCTTCAGCAGGGACTCGGCGGTGAGGGTGCCGCCGTTCGGCGCACGATGGATGAAGTTGAAGAAGTTGAACGGGTTGGGGCCGTCGAAGCCGCCACCGATGCCGATCCAGGTCAGGTTCAGCGGGCCTTTGTAGACGCCCTTGCGCACCAGGCGCTCAAGGGTTTCCAGGGCATGGATGCCGGTGAGCTGGAAGTGCGGCTGGATGCCGTTGGCCATCAGGCGCTTGAGGTGTTCCTCGACCCAGGCCGGGCCGGCCGGCACGGTCATCTCGCTGTAGGCGGCCTGGTAGACCGGGTTTTCCAGGGAGGTGCCCTTCAGGTACTCCGGATAGAGGAGTTCCATGATGTTCATCTGGGTGGTGTTGATGGCCACGGTGACCTGGTCGGGCTTCGGAGTCAGCTCGGCCAGCATGTGGCGGGTGTCGTCGGACAGCCACTTGGCCGCTTCGCCTTCGCTCTCGGGAGCGAAGGAAATGGAGCCGCCCACCTGGATGATCATGTCCGGTACGGCTTCACGCACGCCGGCGATCAGCTCGTTGAACTTGGACAGGCGCTTGGAACCGGTGCCGTCCAGTTCACGCACGTGCAGGTGCAGGACAGTGGCGCCTGCTTCATAGCAGTCAACAGCCTTCTGGACCTGCTCGTCCATGGTCACCGGAATGTCTTCCGGGAAGTCAGCCGGCATCCACTCGGGGCCATAGGGCGCCACGGTGATGACCACCTTTTCCATGTTTTCCGGGTGCAAGGAATCGTCGAGGAATTGCATGGGGATCTCCTGTTTAAGTTCTTGTTCAGAGGTCCCGGCCGGGTATCACCTGGCCGGGCGGGCAGGTGGTCAGAACGTCTTGTCACCGATGATCCCGGCGCGTTCCATCTTGCGGACGCAGGGCGGGTAATCCATGACGGCGTAGTGCTGGGTGGAGCGGTTGTCCCAGATCGCCACGCTGTTCTTCTTCCAGCGCCAGCGCACCTGGTACTCCGGGATGTACGCCTGGCTGACCAGATAGCGCAGCAGGTCGCTGCCGCCCATGCTGTAGTCCTGGCCGTAGCGCACGCGCTCGGGGGTATGGAAGTTAGTGAGGTGGGTGGCGAAGGCGTTGACGAAGAGGATCTTCTCGCCGGTTTCCGGGTGGGTGCGCACCACCGGATGCTCGGCGTCCGGGTACATGGCCTTGAGCGCCAGGCGCTTCTCGACGGGCATGGCCGCGCCGAAGCTCGCCTCGATGCTGTGGCGGGCACGCAGGCCCTCGATGCGCTCTTTCACGTCTTGCGGCAGCTTCTCGTAGGCCAGCGCCATGTTCGCCCACATGGTGTCGCCGCCCACTGGCGGGCACTCCACGCAGCGCAGCACGCAACCCATGGGCGGTGCATCGCGCCAGGTGGCGTCGGTGTGCCAGGCGTTCTCGTAGCGGTCGTTGGGCTGGTCCGGGTCCTTGTAGATGCGCACCAGGCCCGGATGCTCCGGGTCGCTGCCGGCCACCGGGTGGTCTTCCAGCTCGCC
>NZ_SSOH01000045.1:0-2699 GCF_029873155.1 Pseudomonas sp. BN515
GGACTGCACGATGCTCGACTTGTAGCGGCTTTCCCACACAGTTCCGGAGCGACCTTCCAAACGGTTGCGGTAGCGTGTGGTGCGAGCGGCCAAGGTCTTCATCAACTGGCTGAGTCCGCCGAGTGATTCATCTGGCGCCAGCAGCAGGTGCACATGATTGGTCATCAGGCAGAACGCATAGACCTTCACCCCGAAGGCATCCTTCAACTCGCGTAGATCAGCCAAGTAACGCTCGAAATCAGTGTCCTCGGCAAACACGACTTGTCGGTTGTGGCCCCGCTGCACAATGTGATGCGGGTAATTTGGAAAAAGAACCCGCCCCACCCTGGGCATGGCTTCTCCCTCCATGAAGATCTAAAACGTGTTCTCTATTTCTAAGGAATTAGAGTAGGAAAAATAAATCTGCCCCCTTTTCAAGTCCCTCTTTTTAGTCCGTCCTCTTTTTAGTCCGTCCCCTTTTTAGCCCCTTCCCCCTCAATCAAAATCCGACCCACGCCCTACCGTAACCATTAAATGCAAACATTCCCAAATAAACTAATAGTGCCCAGACACCGACTAAGAGCCTAATCCCCCACGGGTGATCAACCTTAACCCCCCCTGGCGCCAATCGGATAGTTTTGTTTGCAATGTAACAATAAAATCCTTGACCAAAAAAAAACTGAACAGAAAGAACACCCCAAAAATTACTCCACTCACCGAGAAACCTGACAGAGTTCAGCGCGCTACCTAAACACATCAAAAAAAACACAAAACCCTTGTGCCGGCGGAGAAAATCAAGAAATTTCATTCAAATAGTTCCCGTCCATTTTCGACCAGTCCGTCCCAAGCGCCCATGACGGATAGTATATTTGCCAACTTCGCAGCTGCCTCCGGCGGGACACCCCTTGAAGTTGCATAAGATTCAAAACCAACGCTCAATGCTGCGGAGGTGGCAGTTCCGGACAATTCACCTTTCAGATAACCGGATATAAGGCTAGGAATATTAGAAGCAACCCCTAAACCTGCGGCAACCCCACCGCTTGTCACTATTGCTCCGACGCCCAATACTTTGCTTAGATCGCTAAGAGACTTGAAAAAGGGGACAGATTTATTTTCTTTACTCTAATCTCACCCCGCGAGTCAGGTTTAGAGTAGGAAAAATAAATCTGCCCCCTTTTCTTACATTCACTCAGATTATTCTTTCATCCGCGTCAACACATAATCGAACCGCCGCTCGCGGATGAAGAACGAGTGTTTCATCTTCCCATCATCTGTTGGCCGAAGAATCGTTGCGGTCCTCGATTTGTGGTAAGGATGCCGGAACAGCTTTTCATTCTCTGAATAAGCATAGCTCTGGAAATGCAGTTCATCGCCGATCCAATGGGCGTCGTTATAAAGGTAATGCCAGTTCTCGTTACTGGACATGTATAGATATACATGTCCTTGGGCATTTCGCGCTAAGCTGATCTGCAATTCGTTTTGGTCGTTCCCCCAATCGCCGATATAGCGTTCAATTTCCTCATGCGCAGGTATCGACGGAGCGGGAACGAAATCGCTTTCCTGATAGGGCGTAGCATTGGCGTCTAAATCTAGCGCCGTATACAGGGCACACAAAGGAGCTACCTTATCGATCTTCAGGTAAGCGAACGTCAACTCTGAACCACTGATGCTCATGCCGAGACGCATCGCATTATTTTTGAACTCCATCACCTTCAGATCGAATTCCCTCATCGGCGATTTGATGTGGATTGAGTGGCCATCCTTGGCCACCACGTAATCCGAAGTCTCTATTTCCATCTCACTCGGCTTTGCACAGTTGAATGGGTATAGCAGAACTTTACCGTCAGACCGGTATTCAGCAACGTTCGCGATGCCGTTGCGCAACGGCAACATTGCCCAGATACCCACAAGTAGGGTGTTGTCGTCAGCGAGAGAGGGAGACTCGTTCGTCATTGTTTCCTTACTGACACAGCCGATCAGAACGGAGGCGATGAAGGCAGAGGGGAGTAGCTTATTCAGCACAATCTTCTTCCTTTATTAGTTCATGGAGCATGGCCGTCCACATGCGACCTGCAACAAAACAGAGTGTTCTTCAATTTTTTTGGAACCCGCATGCACAGAGAACCTCTTGAAATTAGAACGAAGAAAATAAATATATCCACTTTTCTGTTTCAGCATAGAGCCAGATCCAGAACCACGTGTATGCAAGAACCAGGATGATTGGGCCTGAAGAAATTTCCACAACTACCGTCCGATACTGGGAAAAAGTGGACGAAAAACGGAAAGAGGGGACAGATTTATTTTCCCTACTCTAATTTCGGTCTGCCTTGCTTCCGGTACTCAATCCGCACTCCGGCAATACGCTCGACTTCATCCACGAAGCGACTGGTCCCGGTAAGTTGGCCGCGTTGAATGGCCTCTCGAATGACGCTTAACTCCTCGGAAGGAACCGCTTGCCTTACAAAATCGGCATACCGGTGGCGTCGCTCCTCAGCCGTAACGCCGAGCGCCTTGAAGTACGGGTCTTCGTCCAACCAGTTCTGCTCAAGCGCGGCATCAATACGGAGGGTGTAGCTCGACCAGGGATAATCCCCAGCCTCCGCCACCATGCATGCCCGCACTGGATTCAGTTCGATATATCGACTGCAGGCCAACAGATAACTATCGGACTGCACGATGCTCGACTTGTAGCGGCTTTCCCACACAGTTCCGGAGCGACC
>NZ_SSOH01000046.1:0-44526 GCF_029873155.1 Pseudomonas sp. BN515
CATTCCCAGCCCCACCCACCAGCGTGTCGTCTCCTGCGAAACCGTTCAGAACGTCACTTCCAGCTCCGCCGGTAAGCGTGTTGGCCAGTCCATTGCCCGAACCGGTGAAGGCACCACTACCGGTGTACGTCAGGTTTTCCAAGTTTGCGCCCAAGGTGTAGTTCGCCAGGGTGGTCCGGACCAGGTCAGTACCTTCGCCAGCAAGCTCGGTCACAACGTCCCCAAGCTCAGTCACTTCATAGGTATCGTTGCCCAGTCCACCCGCCATCGTGTCATTGCCAAGCCCACCATTGAGCACATCATCCCCCGCCTCGCCATTGAGCGTGTCGTTGCCGGCCAGGCCGTTGAGGATGTCGTTGCCGCCACCACCATTGGCCACATCATCGCCCGCGGTGCCAGTGAAGGTCTCACCCGCCGGGCCGCCGATGAACGCCACACCCACCGCGGCGGTCGCCGCCGAGTTCACCGTGTTGCTGAAGCCGCCGTCATCGACAAAGGTGGTCACGACCCGCAGGAAGCGCCCTGCCAGGGTCGCGTCCGGGGTGAAGTTGGCCGTGTTGGCGCCAGCGATGTTGGCGAAGGTCACCCCGTCGAGCGACGACTGCCACTGGAAGCTGAACACCGAAGTGGTGGTGCCATCGGCATCGGCGATGGTGCCGCGCGTGGCAGTCAGGCCCTGCCCCACCAACGGCGTGGTATCGCTGATCAGCGGCGCACCAGTCGGCGCATCGTTGACCGCAGTAGCCGCGACCAGATCCGTCACGTTCGACAGCACGGTCTCCAGCACACCATTGGCGTCCTTGTAGATGGCCATCACCCGCAGGGCCAGGCCGGCCAGGTCGGCGGTGACGCGGAAGCTGCGGCCCGTGGCGCGGGAGACCTCGCCGGCGGCGACGAAGGTGATGTCGTCGAAGATGCCGCTGCCCGCGTTGGTTTCCACCTGCCAGTAGTAGGACACCGCTCCGGTAATGGTGCCGCCGGCATTGTCGGCATCGGTCACGCCAGCCAGGGAAGCAGTGAGCAGCGTGCCGACTTCAGGCGTAGCGTCGCTGATGCTCACCGCGCCGACCGGGCGCGCATCGGTGCCGGACAGGTCGATGACGCCGTCGGTGAACTGCAGCCGCTCGATGCTGTTCAGGTGGTCGGTACCGTCACGTCCAGCCACCGAGTCAGTCACGGTGACCGTGCCATCGGCATTGACCACGAAGTCGTACTCCGACGACAGGCCACGGTACGCGGCCGTATCCAGTGCAGCGGTGCCTTGCAGGAGCTCCCGTACGATCACCAGCTGCCCGGCGTGATAGGTACCGTTGACCATCAGCGGCACCATCTCGGTCATGTTGTTGAAGCTGGCGATCTCCGCACCGCTGCCATCGAGGTTGGCCCGCACGCTGATGCGTACGTTCAGCCATCTGTCGCCATCGATCAGGTCATCGCCACCCCGTCCCATGATGATGTCGCTGCCGCTGCCGCCGAGCATGATGTTGCCGCCGTCGAAGAAGGCCACGGACGGCACAGCCACAGTACCGAGCATCTGGTTGAGGAAGCCCTGGAGCCCGGAGATCAGCGCGATGTTGGTCAGCACGCTGCCCTTGGCGCCGGCCACCGGCAACGAAGCGGCATCGGAATCGTCACCGCTAAGCACGTCACCGAAGGCGGAACCCGACAGACCTTCGACGAAGTCGAAGCGGGACAGTACCGAGGCACCTGAACCCGGCATCTGCGGCTGATCGAAGAAGCGGTCGCTGATGTCGATGGTGACGCCGCGGGTATCGTTCTTGAAGGTCGCCCAGTCGTAACCGGAGGAACCGATGTAACGGTCACCCTGGCCAGCGCTGCCGACCATGATGTCGTCGCCGCCCTCGGCGTTGAACTTGTCGTTTTCGCCGCTGCCGACGTAGACGTCGTTGCCGGCGATCGGGTCGTTGCCAGCCGGATCGAAGTTGTCACC
This sequence comes from Pseudomonas sp. BN515, assembly GCF_029873155.1. Classification (NCBI taxonomy): domain Bacteria; kingdom Pseudomonadati; phylum Pseudomonadota; class Gammaproteobacteria; order Pseudomonadales; family Pseudomonadaceae; genus Pseudomonas; species Pseudomonas sp. BN515. Next base: position 1,952 of record NZ_SSOH01000046.1, read on the forward strand.
AGGGGCGCCGTCCGAGGTACCGGCTTCCAGCCAGTCATCACCCTCGTTGCCCATGTCCTGCTCGTTGGCTTTCGAGCCCAGGATGAAGTCGTTGCCCTGGCCGCCGAAGGCTTCGCTGGCGTCTTCACCGGTGATGATGAAGTCGTTGCCGAAGCCGCCGAGGATCAGGTTGACGCCGTTGCCACCCTGGATCACGTCGTTGCCGTTGTCACCCTTGATGTTGTCGTCGCCACCCACGTCCGTGATGATGTCGTCGCCGTCGCCACCATTGATGAAGTCATTGCCGTAGCCGCCGTCCAGACGGTCCTCGCCGCCGTCACCATAGAGGGTGTCGTCGCCCTCGCTGGAGCGCAGGATGTCATTGCCGGCACTGCCGCCCAGCACCACGTGCTCGGCACCGCGATACAGCAGGTAGTTGGTGTCCGTCCCCGGGGTCGCCGGGTTGTCGCGGCTCACCTCTGGCAACAGCGGGTTGTCGCCCAGCGGGTCGGAGTTGCCAGCGATGCCGTCGGCACCAACCACGTCGTCTGCCGTGCCCTGGATACCATCCGCGCCGGCATCGTTGAGGCCGGTGTGCTGCACCAGCGGGTTGACCTCCAGGGTGAAGGCCGGAGTCAGGAAGACCACACCCGGCAGGTGGGTGGCATGGGTGTTGGCCATGATCAGCTTGGCGAACGAGTTGCCTTCCAGCTCAGCGTTGAAGTTCAGGCCGGCGGTACGTTCCAGGTAGTAGAAGCGGTCGCCGTCCTGGAGTTTCTCCAACTGGTTCTCGAACACGAAGTTGAAGGTCGAGCCCAGCATGCCGCCGAACGGCGTGACCTTCTCGGCCAGGCCACCGATCCAGAAGTCCACCAGGTTGAGGCCGGTTTCCACGCCGGTCCATGCGCCAGTGCCATTGAGGAAGTCCAGCCGGTCGGCAGGTGCGGTTGCCCCGCCCAGGACGATGGCGGTCGCGGCGGCACGTTTGTCGGCCAGCAGGGTGGCAGCGGTGATGGTGTCATGGGTACCGTAGGCCGCGATGAAGTTGATCAGCGACTCCGGATGCTTCAGGTGCATCACCATGTCGGCCCAGCTCACGTAGGGCTTCAGGTTGGCGTCGCCGGTGGCTTCGTAGAACGAGGCCCGGGCATGGTTGAGGCTCGGCACGCCGGTGTCGCGGCCACGGGCGATGTTCAGCGCTGCCAGGTCCAGCGGCAGGCCCACCAGGTTGTTGCGCAGCGCCTCGGTGACGAACTCGTCGATCTGGTTGCCCACGGTACGGGTCACGCCACGCACGATGGCACTGGTAGCGTCTTCCGGGGTCACGCCGCTGGCGGCATAGGCCAGCGGGTTGAGGAAGGCGGCGATCAGGCCCAGTTGCTGGTCGTTGGTCGGGTGCAGCGGGTCAGCGACGATCGGGTTGAAGTTGGCGTCGAAGCGATCGACTGTCTCAGTCAGCATCGAGTGGCCGAAACGGTAAACCGTGTGGGCGAACTCGGCGACGATCGACGGATCGAGGTTGACGTCATAGACCTGGGTCGGCGCGAAGAACGGGTCGACGTTGGGCTGGATGGTCCGCGCGAACTCCTCGAACACCAGGTGCTGGTACTGCATTTCGGTACCGAACTTGGCGGTCTGGAACAGCCGCTCGCCATTCCACTGCAGGGCGGCGATGTCCGCCGCAGTGGTCGGGAAGGCTGCCGGAGCCGTACCCGGCAGCAGCCACTCGGTGAGGAACGCCAGGTCGTTGCTGGCCAGCACGGTGGACTTGGTCTGCGCCACCAGGCGGTTGTGCTCGGAGTGGAAGATCGCGTGGACGGAGGTCAGGCCGATGTTCTCGTTGACCCGGCCGTCACCAGCCATGTAGTGCGCGTCGAGCAGCTCGTTGTCGTAGGTTCCCGCTGCCGGCGGAGTACCCACGTTGACGATGTTGTCGGCGTCGGCGGTCAGGCCGCCGGTGGGATCGGCGCTGTGGGCGATGTCGATGAGGAACTGGTGACCGGTGCTGACAGCGCCGGTCAGGCTGATCCCCACACCGCCGTTGGCGGTCGGGTCACCTTCGGTGAGCACATCGTCAGCGGTGCCCGGCAGGCCGTCAGGACCTACGAAGACCACCATCGGGAAGCCGTTCGGCCCCTTGATGAAGTTGCCGTAGTCGTCGGTGGCCAGCAGCGGCACATCGAACACGTTGGCATCGGTCAGGTTGATCCCGAGGATGTCACGGGCCTGGGCCTTGACCACTGCCCAGGTGGCCATGCCACCGATTTCCACGTCGTCGGCTGTGCCGAACTCGCCATCGGCACCCAGGTTGCGGTTGGTGATCAGCTCACCGGTCGCCTTGGGCCCAGTCGGGGTGGAGATGTACTCACGCAGGAACACCTGGTGAGACGGGTGCGAGCTGTAGGTCTGGTTCTGGTCGACGAAGGGCGAGGTGGTGTTCTCGTTCTGCCCCGGTACGCCGCCCACCTGGGTAGCGCGGGTGAGGACCATGAAGTTGGTCGGGCTGCCCGCGACGAAGCGCGGATCATCCGGCTGCAGCGGGATGAACACGGCGCCGCTGCCACCCTTGGTCACCAGGTCCAGGCCGTGGTCGAAGAACTGCCCGAAGAAGGTCATCCAGGCGTTGAACGGCGCGGTCAGGCCAGCGTCCGGCATGGTGTTGGCGATGAAGTTCACCTGCTGGTCATCGGCCGTGCCGAACAGACCGTCCAGGCCAGGACTGGTCACGACCAGGTTGCCGTCCTTCAACACATCGTCGGCCGTACCGAGAACCCCGTCCAAGCCAGGATCGAAGGTCGACGCCACCGCCGCCGGGTTGTTGGCGGTCTGGTCGACGATCAGGTTGCTGATGGTGCGCGGGTCGCTGTCCACCACGCTGACGGAGGTGTTGTAGTCGGTGTTGGCGACGCCGTTGAAGGCGGCCTCATCGTTCTCGTTGGTGAATTCAGGCGGCAACAGGCGCGGGAAGGTGTTGTCGGCTGCACCGAACTGGCTCTGGTCGATACCGGAGAAGTTCAGCAGGTTGTTGAACTCACCGGTGACGGTACGCAGGCCCATGGAGGCGCGCACGTTCGGCAGCAGGGACAGCAGGTCCACACCGGACGCATGTGCTTCAGCGATGCGGATCTGATCGAGGATGAAGTTCAGGTCCCCGCGCACCAGCTGGATGCCGGGGCCGCTCTGGGTAACGCCCGGCCCCACATCGACCACCGGAGTGGGCGGCGGCGGAGTGAAGGCGGCCACGGCGGCGGACGGTGCGGAGAACACCTGCTCGGTGACGCCGCCGGCATCCTGGTAGACGCCCTTGACCCGGATCGACAGACCCGCGAGGTCCGGAGTGATCCGGAAGCGGATGCCGTTGGCGCTCTGGAAGGCCAGGTCGCCCGCCGGTGCGGCGATGATGTCCTCGAATACGCCGCTGCCCGGAACGCGCTCGACCTGCCAGACATAGTTGACGTCGGTGATATCGCCGCCAGGGTTGTCACCGTCGTTGACGCCGGCCGCGGAGACGGTGAGGAAATCACCAACCTGCATGGCGCCGCCATTGGTATCGGTGATGGTCAGCAGTCCCGTCGGCTCGGCATTGAGGCCGGCGACCAGCACCTGCCTGCCGTCGGAGAACTGGATGCGCTCGACGTTGGTCAGGCGATCGATACCGTCGCGGCCGGCCACCGAGTCGGTCACGGTGACGGAACCGTCGGCATTGGTCACCACCGTGTAATCGGCAGCGCGCCCCCGGTAGTTGGCGGTGTCGAAGCCGGCACCGCTATCGAGCAGCTCACGCACTGCCACCAGCTGACCGGGGTTGAAGGTGTGGTTCAGCATCAGGGGGATCAGGTCCACCATGCTGTCGAAGGTGGCGATTTCCGCGCCGGTGCCATCGACATTAGCGCGTACGCTGATACGTACGTTCAGCATCAGGTCACCATCGATCAGGTCGTTGCCGCCGCGACCTTCCATGATGTCGCTGCTGCCACCGCCGAGGATGATGTTGCCGCCGACGAAGGTGTCCACCAGGTCATCCGCTGTGCCGAGGATGCCGTCCGCACCCACCGCGGCCTGGTCACCGACGAAGGCCCGCAGGCCGGTGATCAGGTCGAGGTTGGTCAGGGCACCGCCGGTGGCGCCGCCATGGTTGATGATGGTGGTCGGGTCCACGTCGTCGCCGCGCAGGATGTCGGCGAAGGCGGAACCGGACAGGCCTTCCACTTCGGCGAAGCGGTCGAAGATCGACGCCGGCGACTGTGCCACCGGGAAGGCGATGTGGTCGCCCACCTCACCGATGCCGAGGAAGGCCGCCAGGGCCAGGTCGACGGTGACGCCGATGTTGTCGTTCTTGTAGGTGACCCAGTCATAGCCGGACATGCCGTCCATCTTGTCCTGGGCATCGCTGCCCACGAAGATGTCGTCGCCGCCCTCCCCGATCATCTCGTCGAAGCCGCCGCCACCGATGAAGATGTCGTGACCGATCACGTTATCAGCCAGCAAGGGGGCGAAGTTGTCGCCGGGCGCACCGTCCTGGGTACCCCATTCGATCCAGTCGTTACCCTCGTTGCCGGTGGGCGGCAGGCTGGTCTTGGCGCTGTAGATGAAGTCGTCGCCCTGGCCACCGAAGGTGGTGGACATGTCTTCGATGGTGACGATGAAGTCCTTGCCGTTGCCGCCGAGGATCAGGTTGCCGGCGCCGCCGGCCATCATGTTGCCGACTTCGATCACGTCGTTGCCGTCGCCACCTTCCATGCGGTTGTCGCCACCCATATCGGTGAGGACGTCGTCACCGGCGCCACCCATGACGGTGTCGTTGCCGTACCCGCCTTCGAGTTCGTCGTTGCCGCCATCGCCGTAGAGGGTGTCGTCGCCGTCGCCGGAGATGAGAGTGTCGTCAAGCGCTGTGCCACCGAGCACTATGTGGTCTTCCCCGGTGTAGCGCAGGTAGTTGGTTTCCACGGCAGCGGTATTGGGATTGTCGCGGATCACCAGCGGGGTGATTTCAATACCGTTGATGACGATACCGCCGGTGGGGTCGGAGTTGCCGGCAATGCCGTCTGCGCCGACTACATCATCCGCCGTGCCCTGAATGCCGTCCGCGCCGGCGTCGTTCAGGCCGGTGTGCTGTGCGGCCTGGTTGACCTCGAGGATCCAGGTCGGTGTGGAGAAGATCGCGTTGGCCAGGTGAGTAGCATCGGTGTTGAGCATCACCAGCTTGGCGAAGGAGTTGTTCTCCAGCTCCGTGCCGAAGTGCATCCCCGCGGTGCGCGACAGGTAATAGAAGCGGTCACCGTTCTGCAGGGCCTCCAGCTGGGTCTCGAACACGAAGTTAAAGGTCGAGCCGAGCATGCCGCCGAAGGGCATCTTCTCTTCGGCCAGGCCGCCGATCCAGAAGTCAATCAGGTCCAGGCCGGTGGTGGTCACACCATCGGCGCCGCTGGCCCAGGCCCCGGTGCTGTGCAGGAAGTCCATGCGGTCGGCCGGTTCGCCGGCGCCGCCCAGCACCAGCAGGGTTGCGGCGGCGCGCTTGGCCGCCAGGGTAGTGGCGCCAGTGATGCTGGCGTGGGTGCCGTAGGCGGCGATGAAGTTGATCAGCGATTCCGGGTGCTTCAGGTGATCGAGGAAGTCCACCCAGCTCGTGTAGGGTGTGAGCTGCTCGTCGCCGGTCATGTGGTAGAACTCGCGGCGAGCGGCGTTCAGCGAGGGAATGCCAGCGTCACGACCACGGGCGATATTGATGGCTGCGAGGTCCAGCGGCAGGCCCACCAGGTTGTTGCGCAAGGCCTCGGTGACGAACTCGTCGATCTCATTGCCCACGGTGCGGGTCACACCACGGACGATGGCCCCAGCAGCGGCTTCCGCCGTCGGGCCGCTGGCGGCATAGGCCAGTGGGTTGAGGAAGGCGGCGATCAGGCCCAGCTGCTGGTCGTTGGTTGGGTGCAACGGGTCCGCCGTGATCGGGTTGAAGTTCGGGTCGAAGCGATCGATGGTCTCGGTCAGCATCGAGTGGCCGAAGCGGTAAACCGTGTGGGCGAACTCGGCGACGATGGACGGATCGATGGTGGTGTCATAGCCGGTAGGCGCCAGGAACGCATCAACCTGCGGCTGGATGGTACGGGCGAACTCCTCGAACACCAGGTGCTGGTACTGCATCTCGGTGCCGAACTTGGCGGCCTGGAACAGACGCTCGCCGTTCCAGTCCAGGGCAGCGATCTCGGCGGCAGTAGTCGGGAATACGGTTGGCGCCGTACCCGGCATCAGCCAGGGGGTCAGCTCGGCCAGGTTGCCGGAGGCCAGCAGCGTGCTCTTGGTCTGTTCCACCAGGCGGTTGTGCTCGGAGTGGAACACATGGTGCACGGTGGTCAGGCCGATGTTCTCGTTGACCCGGCCGTCACCGGCCATGTAGTGGGCGTCCAGCAGCTCGTTGTCATAGGTTCCGGCTGCGGGCGCGGTTCCCACGTTGATGATGTTGTCGGCATCCGCGGTCAGACCGCCCGTGGGGTCAGCGCTGTGGGCGATGTCGATGAGGAACTGGTGGCCGGTGCCGACCGCATTGGTCAGGTCGATCGGCGCCAGCGGGTTGCCTTCCACCAGGATGTCATCGGCGGTGCCGGCCAGGCCGTCGGCTCCTTTCATCACCACCTGCGGGAAGCCATTCGGCCCCTTGATGAAGTTGCCATAGGCATCGGTGGCCAGCAGCGGCACGTCAAACACGTTGGCATCGGTCAGGTTGATCCCGAGGATGTCACGGGCCTGTGCCTTGACCACCGCCCAGGTGGCCATGCCGCCAAGTTCCGTATCGTCGGCGGTACCGAATTGGCCATCCGCGCCCAGGGCGCGATTGGTGATCAGCTTGCCGGTGGCATGGGGATGACCATCGGCACCGATCTCGTAGGCACGCAGGAACACCTGGTGCGACGGGTGCGAGCTGTAGGTCTGGTTCTGGTCGACGAAGGGCGAGGTGGTGTTCTGGTTGAGGCCAGGGCCACCGAACTGGGTGGCGCGGGTCAGGACCATGAAGTTGGTCGGGCTGCCCACCACGAAACGCGGGTCGTCCGGTTGCAGGGGAATGAAAACGATGTCGTTGCCACCCTTGGTGACCAGGTCCAGGCCGTGGTCGAAGAACTGACCGAAGAAGGTCATCCAGGCGTTGAAGGGCGCAGATAGGCCGGCGTCAGGGGCAACGTTCGGAATGAAGAAGGTCGGCTTGTCATCGGCCGTGCCGAACAACCCATCAAGGCCGGGACTGGTCACGACCTGGGCGCCGTCCTTCAACACGTCGTCGGGCGTTCCGAGGATCCCGTCGACGCCAGGATCGAAGGCCGCCGCCACGGCCGCCGGGTTGCTGGCGGTATCATCGACGATCAGGTTACTGATGATGCGCGGCTGGGCGTCGATTACCGTCCCGGTGGTCTGCGCGTAGGACGTGCCGGCATCGGCGGTCCGGAACACCGGGTCCAGCAGACGCGGGAAAAGGTTGTCCGCGGAACCGAACTCGGTCTGGCCGGCAAACAGGTTGTTGAACGAGCCGTCTATGGTGCGCAGGCCGAAGGGCACCTGCACGTTGGGCAGCAAGTCAATGAGCTCCTCGCCATTGGCGTGGGCTTCAGCGATGAGAATCTGCTGGAGAATGAAATCCAGGTCCGCGAGGTTGAAATTGGCCATTTGCTGATTCCTCAATTCCGACTGCGTAAGGGCGTGCGCCATGGCAGCAAGGACAGGGCTCCACGCTTTCGACTTGACTTCGGGATTTGGGGGACTAGATGACGCCTACCTTGAAGCGACGCTGGTGCTAGCGCGATTCACGCTCTTCAGCAGGAGGTTCTATCCCTGAAGGTGCCGGCAATGTCGTGCCGACACCGGGGGTCATCCGCCCGGCGGACCGTGAAATTCGGAAAGATGCTGCGAGAGGGGCGAAAGCGCCCCTGGAAATGCGGTGTGCGAAACAGTGCTCATGACGTTCTCCCTAGCGTTCATTGTTTCTCGGCTAAGGCTGCAACGCCCTCACGGTGCAGCTATCCGCATTGCGAAACAATTTCTTACATACCTGACTAAAGATTCGCCAAAAAACACTGTCAAGCGTACGTCATTCCTACCAAATTCGACCGTTTAGATCACTTAAGTCATTATTTTTAATCGAATTTCCACTGCAATATGTTCTTACAAAGGCAATTCCGAGGGGCACTCCGGGGCCATCCCCACCCATTTCGGGGGCCATCCCCAATTGCTGAAAAGCCCGTCCTAGAGCGCTTCGCGACTGACGCTTCCGTTAATCCGCTGTTTGCCACCGCCCGGAGGAGCCGGGCCTAGCCTTGCAAAATCCGCGACTTCATGAGTCAAAAAACCGTGCTTTTTGCCTGAATAGGCAGCGGGAGTGGAATTTGTGTAGGAGCGAGCTTGCTCGCGAAGTGGCGGCTCAGGAGGTTCGCAAGCAAGCTCGCTCCTACAGTCCGCTGCGCCCCCGGGATGAGGCGCGGGAAATGGGATCAAGCCAGACGAACGCCGGGAGTGCGATGGGCGACTTCCAACTCGCCAATCTTCTCCAGCCGCGCCCTTACGATGTTGCGGCTGATGCCCAGCAGGCGGGCGGTCTGTAACTGGTTGCCGTGGCAGAAGCGGTAGGCGGTGCGGAACAGGCGTTCCTCGATGCGTTCGTAGAGGTCCGGCCGGTTCTCCTCGAACAGTGCCTCCAGCGCGGCTTCCAGGCCAACGGGCTGGAGCGGCTGGTCCTGGCGGATGGAGGCCAGGCGAATGTCCACCAGGTGCAGGTCAGCCGGTTGTACCTGGCGGTTGCGGCACACCAGCAGCGCGTGGTGGATAGCGTTCTCCAGTTCACGGATGTTGCCCGGCCAGCCATGGACGAGCAGCTTGCGCTCGGCTTCCGGACTCAGGCTCGCCGGGGTGTAGCCGAGGCGTCGGCAATGTTCTTCGAGGAAGAATGCCGCCAGGGGCAGGATGTCCCCCTTGCGCTCGCGCAGCGGCGGCAACTGGATCTTGGCCACATGCAGCCGGTAGAAGAGGTCCTCGCGGAAATGTCCGGCGATGACGGCATCCGCCAGGTTGACGTTGGTCGCCGCCACCAGGCGCACATCGATGGGGATCGGTGTGCGCGAGCCGAGCCGCACCACTTCCCGCTCCTGCAGCACCCGCAGGAGCTTCACCTGCATGTTCAACGGCAAGTCACCGATCTCGTCGAGGAACAGGGTGCCGCCGTTGGCCGCCTCGAACCAACCGGCCTTGCTCTGAGTGGCACCAGTGAAGGCCCCCTTCTCGTGACCGAAGAGCTCGCTCTCCACCAGGGTTTCCGCGAAGGCGCCACAGTTCACCGCCACGAACGGACCACCGGAGCGGCGACTGAGGTTGTGGATATGCCGGGCCACCAGTTCCTTGCCAGTGCCGGTTTCCCCGACGATCAAGGCGTTGGCCTCGCTGGGAGCCAGGCGCTCGATGCGGCCGAGCAGATCACGGGAGGCCGGATCCTCGAAAACAAGCACAGTGGCCCGGACGGACTTGGTCAGTTCACGGGCATTGGGGAGAGTAAGCAGAGACATGGTGCATTCCTGGCATCCGAAAGCGCAGAGGAATGATGCCCGATGCCCATATAGATAAAAAAATTATCTATTCGCATTTATATATTCCAATTTCACATATGCACGGACACTCCATCGCCAGCAGAGGTGTTGCCAGGGCAACACCCAAGCAACAAAACTGCTGCCCATCAGCCAGAGAACATCCGCAAAACGTCACCTAACTGCCCTGATTCCGCACACTTTGCGCCTTGGTACGCCCCTTGCTCTGTCCTGCTGCACACAGAGCAACATCACAAGGGATTCCCCATGACCAAGCCGATCAAAGTGGTCGCTGTCACCGGCAGCACCTTCCGTCCTTCCCGCACCCTGGTCCTGACTCAGGCCATCGTCGCCGAACTGGGCCAGCACCTGCCCATCCACAGTCACCTGATCGAACTGGGCGACATCGCCCGCTCGGTCGGCGGCGCGCTGTCCCGCAAGGAATTGCCGGAGACGGTCGAGCACGAACTGCGCGCCATCGAAAGCGCCGACCTGCTGGTGGTGGCCACGCCGGTCTATCGCGGTACCTATCCGGGCCAGTTCAAGCACCTGTTCGACCTGATCGACCAGAACGCCCTGATCGACACCCCGGTGCTGCTCGCCGCCACCGGCGGCAGCGAGCGCCACGCGCTGGTCCTCGACCACCAACTGCGCCCGCTGTTCAGCTTCTTCCAGTCGCTGACCCTGCCCATCGGCGTCTACGCCTCCGAGGCCGATTTCGACAACTACCAGATCAGCAGTGACGCGCTGAAAGCCCGCATCCGCCTCGCCGCCGAACGTGCAGCGCCTCTATTCCCCGGCGCTGCCGCCGACCTGCTGAAGATCGCCTGAAGGACCTGACATGAACGTTTTCTGGTTTCTCCCCACCCACGGCGATGGCCATTTCCTCGGCACCACCCAGGGCGCCCGGCCGGTCTCCCTGCCCTACCTCAAGCAGGTGGCGCAGGCCGCCGACAGCCTCGGCTACCACGGCGTATTGATCCCCACCGGCCGCTCCTGCGAGGACTCCTGGGTGGTCGCGTCGGCCCTGGCACCCCTGACCGAGCGTCTGCGCTACCTGGTGGCGATCCGTCCGGGAATAATCTCCCCCACCGTCTCCGCGCGCATGGCCGCGACCCTCGACCGCCTTTCCGGCGGGCGCCTGCTGATCAACGTGGTCACCGGCGGCGACCCGGACGAAAACCGTGGCGATGGCATCCACCTGAGCCATGCCGAACGCTACGAGGTCACCGACGAGTTCCTGCGTATCTGGCGCCGCGTGTTGCAGGGCGAGTCGGTTGATTTCGAGGGCAAGCACATCCAGGTGGAGAACGCCAAGGCGCTCTACCCGCCGCTCCAGCAGCCCTATCCGCCGCTCTACTTCGGCGGCTCCTCCGACGCTGCCCATGACCTGGCCGCCGAGCAGGTGGACGTCTACCTGACCTGGGGCGAACCGCCCGCGGCAGTGGCGAAGAAGATTGCCGACGTACGCGAACGCGCCGCCCGCCATGGCCGCACCGTGAAGTTCGGGATTCGCCTGCACGTGATCGTGCGCGAAACGGCGGAAGAAGCCTGGCGCGCCGCCAGCAAGCTGATCGAGCACATTTCCGACGACACCATCGCCGCCGCCCAGCAGTCCTTCGCCCGTTTCGATTCCGAAGGCCAACGGCGCATGGCCGCGCTGCATGGCGGACGCCGCGACAACCTGGAAATCGCCCCGAACCTCTGGGCCGGCGTCGGGCTGGTGCGTGGTGGCGCCGGCACCGCCCTGGTGGGCGACCCACAGCAGGTGGCGACGCGCATCAAGGAATACGCCGACCTCGGCATAGAGAGCTTCATCTTTTCCGGCTACCCGCACCTGGAAGAGGCCTACCGCTTCGCCGAACTGGTGTTCCCGCTGCTGCCCGAGCCCTACGCCAGTCTGGCCGGTCGCGGCGTCACCAACCTCACCGGCCCGTTCGGCGAAATGATCGCCAACGACGTATTGCCCAAGGCCGCTGCGAGCTGAGCCTGCCCGCCCCTTCTCACCAAGGGGCGTCCCAACAAGAATCTCACCTGAAGAGGTATCCCGCGTGAATGCCCCGCAGCATCTCCCCCATCCCTCGCCACTGGAAATTGCCCGCGAGCTGGCGGCCGGCTTTGCCGAAACGGCCGCCGAGCGCGACGCCCGTGGCGGTACACCCAAGGCCGAACGCGATGCCATCCGCCAGAGCGGCCTGCTGTCACTGATCATTCCCGAGCAATACGGCGGACTCGGCCAGGACTGGCAAACCACCCTGGACGTGGTACGCGAATTCGCCCGCGTGGACAGCTCCATCGCCCACGTCTTCGCCTTCCAGCACCTGATGCTCGCGACCGTGCGCCTGTTCTCCCGCCCCGAGCAATGGCAGCCCTGGTTCCAGCTCACCGCACGCAGCCAATGGTTCTGGGGTAACGCGCTGAACCCACTGGACACCCGAACGACGGTGAAGCGCTTCGACGGCTGGCGAGAATTCTCCGGCAAGAAGAGCTTCTGCTCCGGTGCCCTCGATTCGCAGATGCTGATCGCCTCCGGCCTGGACGAAGAAACCGGCAAGCTGCTGATCGCTGCCATCCCCACGGCCCGTAGCGGCATCAGCCTGGCAGATGACTGGGACAACATCGGCCAGCGCCAGACCGACAGCGGCAGCGCAATCTTCGAGCGGGTGCGGGTCGAGGAAAACGAACTGCTGCTGGACCCGGGCCCGCTGAGCACGCCCTTCGCCTGTCTGCGCCCGCTGATCGCGCAACTGATCTTCACCCATATCTACCTGGGCATTGCCGAAGGCTCCTTTGAGGAGGCCCGCGCCTACACGCTCAAGGAAGCCCGCCCCTGGTTCAAATCACCGGCCAGCCACATCGGTGAAGATCCCTACGTGCTGGCCCATTACGGCGAGTTCTGGGTAGGCCTGGAAGGCGTCCGTGCCCTGGTGAGGCGCGCCGCCGCCCTGCTGGACGCAGCCTGGAACCAGGGCCCCGACCTCGGTGAGGCCCAGCGGGGCGAACTGGCCCTGGCCATCGCCACCGCCAAGGTTGCGGCCACCCGCACTGGCCTCGACCTGTGCAGCCGCCTGTTCGAGGTGACCGGCGCGCGCTCCACCCATGCCGCCCTGCGCCTGGACCGCCACTGGCGCAACCTGCGCACCCAGACCCTGCACGACCCGGTGGACTACAAGGTCCGCGAACTGGGTGAGTGGGCCCTCAACCAGACCCTGCCGAAGCCGACCTTCTACTCATGAAAGCACCGCGCCAAGCCCCTTCCGGCCTGCTCACCCTCCCCCCCTCCCCAGCCCTGGCCACATCCGTGCGGGCCACCGCCCAGGTGTTCGAAGACCCCAAGTCCCAGGCGCTGCTGGCGCACCTGCAGCAGGTGGCGCCGAGTGAGGCCAGCGTGCTGATCATCGGCGAAACCGGTACCGGCAAAGAGCTGGTGGCGCGCCACGTGCACAACCTCAGCAGTCGCCGTGACGGCCCCTTCGTGGCGGTCAACTGCGGCGCGTTTTCCGAGTCCCTGGTGGAGGCCGAGCTGTTCGGCCATGAGAAAGGCGCCTTCACCGGCGCGCTGGCGGCCAAGGCCGGCTGGTTCGAAGCGGCCAACGGCGGCACGCTGTTCCTCGATGAGATCGGCGACCTGCCCATGCCCATCCAGGTCAAGCTGCTGCGGGTGCTGCAGGAGCGGGAGGTTGTGCGCCTGGGTTCGCGCAAGAGCATCCCCATCGACGTGCGGGTGCTGGCCGCCACCAACGTGCAACTGGAAAAGGCCATCAATGCCGGGCATTTCCGCGAAGACCTGTACTACCGGCTCAACGTCGTCAGCCTGGAGCTCAGCCCCCTGCGCGAGCGGCCCGGCGACATCCTGCCGCTGACCCGCCACTTCATCGACGAATACAGCCGCCGCCTCGGTTACGGCCGCAGCGAACTCAGCGCCGAAGCCGAACACAAGCTGCGCGGCTATTCCTGGCCGGGCAACATCCGCGAGCTTGAGAACGTCATCCACCACACCCTGCTGATCTGCCGCGACGGGCTGATCCAGGCCGCCGACCTGCACTTGTCGAACCTGCGTATCGACCGCCCGGAGGAACCCCGTGCCCACGAAGGCGGCGCCGAGGCGCAATTGCAGCAGGCCTTCCAGCGCCTGTTCGCGGAGCAGGCCGACAACCTGCACCAGAAGGTGGAAGACGCCCTGCTCCGTGCGGCCTACCGCCACTGCCACTACAACCAGGTGCACACGGCCAACCTGCTCGGCCTCAGCCGCAACGTCACCCGCAGTCGCCTGATCGCCATAGGCGAGCTGGTGGTGAGCCGGCGCGGCGTGCAACGTATCGACGGCCAGCGCGAGGTGCAGCTATCGGTCTGATGGCTCAGCTCGGCCGCAAACCCTGAGTGGGCAACGCCGCGGGACCGCAGCATTCGCCCGTCTCCGGCAAAGAATCGTCGGTGGCGCTGACCTGTCGTCCCTCGGCATCCAGGCCGACCACGCCCACCACCCGGTAGCAGTCGACGTCATCTTCCAGCGGAATGGCGAACAGCCGCACCGTTTCATCCAGGGCGAAGTGGTGCACTTCCTCGCCGACCGCAACGCCATCGCGATAGGCCTGCAGGTACAGCTCGGCGGCCACCGCGTCGCCTTCTTCGGCACGGCTGAGCACGCCGACCAGGCTGTCCTCGTCGTCCACCACCTGCAGCCAGTGCCCACGCAGATGCACCTCGGCCGCCCGCACCGGGGCGGCGGCCAGCCCCAGCAGGCAGAAGATCGCCAATACCCGCAGCGGAAATCCCATCAGCGGCTGCTCAACTGGCTGTAGTCGTCAGGTGTCGGCAGACCCAGCCATTCCTGCCAGCGCTGCAGGTCGCCACGGGCACTTTCGAACAGGGCACTGGCCTTCATCTTGTCCAGGGAGCTCACGCACTCTTCCAGCGGTGCCTCCTCGCGCAAGCAGGGGTTGCCTGTAGGCAACTGGGTGCCCGCCAGGTACGACACCAGGAAGTAGGTGGCCGCGTTGTCGGTGGGGAAGATGTGCCGGCCGCCGGTACGCAGCCAGCCGCGCAGGGCTTCGGTCAGGTTGTCAGCATAGGCCTTGGCGTCGGGGGTGAAATCGACTTCGGTGCAGTCCTTCAGGTAGAGATTGCTTGCGGTTTCATCGCTGACCTTGCCGTACACGGTGCAATAGAGGTCGACGTATTTCCCCTCGACCACCGGCTCGGAGAACTTCTTCGGATCGCTATGGAGCTCCGCCTGCACGTTGAACATGTCGTTGGCGCCGGGCAGCTCCAGGATCACGTCATCGGCATAGTCGATGCGAACGGCCAGGACCTCGCCGGTGACGATGAGCTTGCGGCCCCTGAAGAAGGGATCGACCGCCTCGTCGTCGCCTTCATACAACCGCGCCAGCTTCGAGCTGGGCATGCGCTCCACCGGGTTGACCATCGACAGCGCGTTCAGCGCCGACTTCCCTCCGCTCAGGGCCACCAGGTAGTCCTGCTCCATGATGTGGCGAAAGAAGTTCAGGGCGCCCGGGTCCACCTTCGGGTGATCGCCACTCTCCTGCTTGGACAGGGCATCGCCATCCTTGGCCTGCAGCGCGGGAGCGGGCGCCGAGACCAGTTCCCTGGCGGTGGTACTGATGTGCACGCCGAGAAGGAACAGCGGCACCGCAAGAATGGCCACGGCGACACTGCTGCCGGCTTTCCCGGTGAGGCTTTCGATCGCGCACCAGGACGCCGGGCACAGCCAGATCGCACCGGACAGCATCAGCAATCCGCCGATGATGGAACTGCCCATGACCCCGAAAGACGCGGCAACCAGGACCGAACAGACGATCCAGCAGATCGGCCGGATGACAGGTACGAACTTCATTCAATGCCCCTTCTCGTAGCAAGACTGGTCCCGGATGTTCCCGGAAGGCCGTGACCCTCCTCGGGTCATCGACCTCGGGACAGCAGGATTCTTGGAGGGGGAAGGCGGAAATCAAAATCAGCAATCTTCATTTCCCGTCAGCAATGCGCGGCCTGCGGATTCCAGGGGGTCGAAGGTGCGAAAGGACCACTGAGCCAAGCTGCTTGCCGAGTTATGCGGATGTTTCTGGTTTCGCCTCCCGGCGAGTCTCTTTTGGCAGTCGCCCCAAAAGAAACCAAAAGGGCTTGCCCCTGCATCCGGGTCCGGCTTCGCCGGACTTCCCTCCCTCCATCGTTGCGCCGGGGGCACGGCGAGAGGGGCCATCCATGGCCCCACACGCCTCTCGCGGCATCCATGCCGCTCGTCCCCCTCTGCAACGATTCCGCTCAGCCTCCTGAAGGGGCGGAGTCGCTGCCCCACCTCGGTTGCCCAGTTTCAGGCCGCAAGCTGCTTCAGGATTGTTTGGACCTCGCCGGCGCGAGTCACCCCTCTCCTCTTCAGGGAGAGGGGCCGGGGGTGAGGGATGTGTCGGCTGGCACGGAAGTTCAGTAGGCCCACCACTAGAGCTCTCAATTCAACGTCGCAACAGCTAACACAGACAAAGCTCTTTAGCTGGTGGGGCCAAAGCCCCAGCGCCTTCCCCCGAACAGCAATGACCATTTTTGATTCGCATCAGGCGCAGAGCGGCTTCGACAATCGACGGCGTGACAACTTCAGTGGAGCGTTTGAAATGCTGGTCCTGTGTCGAAACGTCGGGGAATCCCTGGTCATCCAGCAGACGCCGGAGACCCTCACTCGCATCAAGGTCATTCGCACGGAGCGGCCCACGGTCATCCTGAGCGTGGAAACCCGAACCCTGGATGGACAACTCATGGAGCGGACCGAGCTGCGCCTGCCGGAAACCGCCTGACAGGGACGGGCGTCGGAGAGCGGTCCGCCCGTGGCCGCCACTCCGCCCCGGCCTGGAACTCAACGGTTGAGACAACGGACGTTGTCGATCTCGCGGGCGTAGTAGCAGATCACCCTGCCATCGGGCACAGGCAGGAATTCCAGGCGCAATGTCGCCCCCGTCGCCAGACCGTACTGTCGCCCGAAGAACACATCGGGAATCTCGCTCAGCTGTTGCAATGGCTTGGCACGGCTGGTCTGGGCTTTCTGCAGCTGGAGTTCGAGACTGCGGGGACCGACATGAACGACGTCCGCCAGCAGGGACGCGTAGTTCACCTCCGAGCCGACCCGCTCCATGGCGGCGAAGCTCAGCACATCACCGATGATGACCCGCTCTTCCGAACGTATCAGGCTGCCGTCGTTGAGCACGATGCGATTCGCGCCATGGTAGGAAACCCCGCGCGAATAGGCCGCGTGATCGAACGCCAGTCCGGCCACCGCCAGCAGGGCAAGGCCACCGAGGATGAACGCATGCTTGTAGCGGCGCAGCATCATGGCCAGCCCCTCATGCAGCGGCGGACCATCTCCAGTTGCAGATTGGCCATCGGGTTGTCCTCCAGGAAGATCAGGTTCTCCGTCGCGCCATCGGTACGGACGCAACTGAGGTCGTAGAGACGGTTGGAGCGGTTGATCCAGATATGCCCGGCCAATCCATCCTCACGGGTGTCCAGCGCCGGCTTGAACGCTTCGCGGATGCGGGCGATCTCCTCGGCACTGTCACCGACGAAATGGAAGGTCGTCGGCCCCGCCACCACGTCCTCGACCACCAGGTCGGACGCGGCGCCATCGAATACGCCCAGGCGATACAGCACCACCAGGGCGAGCAGGCAGAACATCGCCCCATAGGCTGGCACCAGCAGCTTCGGCGAGCGCAGCAGGCGCTCCAGCCGATTTTCGCGAGCGGTGATTGACGCAGCCGCCGCAGGCACAGATTCCACCGGCTCAATAGCGGTTGGCACATCGGAAACGGCCGCTGCGGACTCGGGCGCGGAATCGTCCACCACGTACTGCGCATTGAACCGATAGCCCCGGCGCGGGACCGTCTGCAGCAGTTCGTGGTCGGTGCCGTCTTCGATCAGATTGCGCAGGGTGAATATCGCCTGATTGAGACTTCCCGCGGCAACGACGCGATTGTCCCAGGCATATTCCATTATTTCGTTGCGACTACGGGTTTCCCCGGGACTATCCAGCAGAAGTTGTAACAGGCGCGATTCCGAATAGGACAAGGTCACCGCACGCGGATCGCCGGAAGTCAAACTTATATGTAACTGATTATTCGCGGCATCGAATACTGCAGTGCCGCCACTTTTCAGCTGAAACTTGAACTGGCTTTTCATGAAAGTTTTCTGAGCTTATTGATTTCATTACCCGCAGGAGAGACTGCGAATTCTCTCGCACATCGACTTACAGCTGCACGCTGCACGGCATAAATAACGATTTTTGATTCTTGTTTTCCGCGCCCCTGCCTCAGAGTGCCAGGGCGCCGGAAATGGCGCGGCAGCGCGGCGTTGCAGTTCTCCTCCCCTCCTGGCGGCACGCCGCGCTGCCACTTTCGAAGCCGGTACCGGCGAGCCTTTGCCGGTCTCAGGCGCGCGCATGCCGACGCGTCTTCAACAGGAATCCCCATGCATTTCAAAGAACTTTCCATCCTTGCGCTTTCGACAGCGCTGTTCGGTTGTTCAATGGCGCCGAGCATCGACCCCTCGATAGTTTCAGGAAAACAGACCGACGTCCTGATGAACGTCATCGAACGAGATGAAAGCACCATTGCCTGGAAGAAATACCCGGCACCGTTTTCCAACAACCATGACAAGGTCGTTTTCATCGACTTGCCAAAAACCTCTTCATTCGCCAGCAGCGACTTGGAGCTCGGCGCGTCCAATACGGATATCAACAAACTGCTCCTCCACTTCCGTGGCCAACTGGAACGGCAACTGACATCCGCCGGCTACCGCCTGGTGGCACGCCCCACACCAGGGGCCCTGTCGCTGCGCGTGTCGATCAGCGACCTGGAACGTACCCCGCGCGATCCGAGCGTCATGGAATACATCCCCATCGGCTTCCTGGTCGGCCTCTCCCTGCACGCCACCGGCGTACGCGACGAAACCCTCTACGTGTTCTTCGACAGCGAGGTCCGTGACGGCCTTTCCGGCGAAACCCTCGGCCGTGCCGTCGACCGGGCCAAGGGCCGCAACCTCGGGCAATCCGACAAGCCCGTGGTCGAGGACATCTACCCCGCCATGGACGCGGCAGTGCTGCGCATCCGCGAGCGCCTGGACCGCGAATTCCAGCGCAAGGGATCGGCCTGATCCCTCCATCCTCATTCCAACCAACAAACCATGCAGGACCACAGATGAAATTCGGCAAACAACTTGCAGCCGCCCTCTTTGCCCTCAGCGCCCTCAACGCCGTCGCGGATGACCGCGGCTTCTACGTGGGTGGCGGCGTGACCAAGGTAGAAACCGACGAGCACAGCCTCGGTGACGACGACAACGCCTACAAGGCCTACATCGGCTACCGCCTGAACCCCTACCTGGCCTTCGAAGGCGCCTGGGTCGACCTCGGTAGCTTCGAGGGCGACCGTGGCGACTTCGACGGCCACTCCGTCCAGGCCGCCGCCCACTTCGGCGTACCGGTGGGTGACCGTGTGCGCCTGTTCGCCAGCGCCGGCGTCCATGCCTGGGATGCCGACGCGGACGTCGCCGGCGACAGCAACGATCTGGACCTGACCTACGGCCTCGGCGTCGAGCTGGATGTATTCCGCAACGTCGGCGTGCGCCTGGAACAGGAAGTGCTGAAGGTCGGCGACATCGAGCTCGACCAGACCAGCGCCAGCGCCTACCTGCTTTTCTGACACCCTTCGCGGCCCCTGCCCCGGCAGTGGGCCGCGCCCTCCTCAGATTCCCTCCAGCCTGCCCAGCATCCTTGCCGGCTGTGCTTCCTCCCGGTCCCGGGCGAACTTGTAGGCGATGTAGTACTTGTACACGTTGCTCACATAGTCGATGGGCTCGCGGCCCAGCTCTCTCGCCACCACCGCCTCCACATGGCCGAACCAGCGGTCCGGGTCCAGGCCGCTTTCCCGCGCCATGCGCCTGGCCTTCTGCAGGTTGCCCGGCCCGGCGTTGTACGCTGCCAGCAGCATGAACAGGCGATCGTCCGGATCGAGCGCCGGATCGTCGAGATAGGTGTCGGCGAGAAAGCGCAGGTACTTGCTGGCCGCCTCGACGTTGCGTTCCGCGCTATTGCGCACGCCCGCCACCCCTACGTTGGGATCGGCCGCCGTGCTCGGCAGTACCTGCATCACGCCCACCGCGCCCTGGCTACTGCGTGCGCGCTGGTTGAAGCGGGACTCGTGGAAAGCCTGGGCCATCAGCATCAGCGGGTCCAGGTCGTAACGTCCGGCGGATGCAACGAAGGCCTGGTTGAGCTGACGGAAACGGCGCAGCTCCTCAGCCGACGCCGGTTCGCCGAGAAAGCGTCCCGGATCGCGTCTGCCATTGCGCAGGTCCCGTCCGAGGCGGCTGCCGCGATCCTGTTCGGCGAGGAATTCCGCCAGCACCGCGTGCAGCTCGGGGTTGTTCTGGCGCACCGCCCAGGCGTAATGGCCGCCCCAATCGAGCTCCACTGGCCGCTGGATCGCGATCCGTCCCAAGGTCGGCTGCCAGGCCTGGGCCACACGCCGGTCCACCACGGCGGCGGCATGGACGCCGGCATCCACCAGCGCCAGCAGTTCTTCAGGCTCGGTACCTTCGGCCACCGGCACCACGCGGATCGGCGCCAGATTGCGCTCGATGAAGGTCCGATTCAGCGCCAGCAGTTCCCAGAAATCATTACCAAGTGCCGGTACCGCCACTTCCTTGCCGGACAGGTCATCGAGACTGCCGATCGGCTCGCCAGCCGGGCCGGTCACCAGCACCGGGTCGGCGCGGAACGCGCCGGGGGCGGTGACCACCTGCCCGCCAAAGCGCGCGGTCTCCCCTTCCACCAGCCCGCCCGCGGCGATATCGCCGACGCCCCGGACCAGGCTGGGTAGCAGCTGTTCGCGGCTAACCGGAATGAACATCACATGCCAGCGGCGCTTGCCGGCCTGGCGCGGGTAGCGCTGGTTCAGCCAGCGTTCGAAGGCGAGGCCAACCTCGTGGCTCACGCCTTTCTGGCGGCCCTGGTCGATGTGGAAGAAGGTGCGGCTATAGGGCACCAGGATGCGGATGCTGCGGCGCTCGCGGAGGCAGTCGAAATCATCCGTGCGATCCGGCGGCGGCTCGGGGGCGAGAATCGGTACCGCAATCCGCGAGGCTTCCTGCTGCATGGCATTGGCCAGGGCCACCTGCAATGGCAGCAACCCCATCAGCAAGCCGGCCGGAAGGGCGAGCGATCCCATCAGAGAGCGCAGCGGTCCGCGCCGTGTTCGAGTTCCCATCGGGGTTCCTGTCGTCTGGTTCGTGGAGCGTATCGCTCCGCCCCAGGCCGGACAGGTCGGTCTGAGAGCGGCGATGCACGCAAGGCAAGGTTCAGCGCCCGTGTGTCGGGTCAGTATTTTTCTTCGATGTAACGGAAGGGATAGTCGGGCGACTGGTAGGCCCCCAGCTTGCCGCGCTTCGGCAGCCTGACTTTCTTCTCATCGCGGACGTCCTGGTAGGGCACCTGGTCCAGGATGTGCCGGATGACATTGAGGCGCACCCGGCGCTTGTCCTCGGAGCGGGCGATGTGCCAGGGCGCCCAGGACGTATCGGTGGCGATGAACATTTCATCGCGGGCGCGGGTGTATTCATCCCAGCGGCCGAAGGAGCGGATGTCCATCGGCGACAGCTTCCAGGTCTTGCGGCCGTCGTTGATCCGGTCTTCGAGCCGGCGCTGCTGTTCCTCCGGGCTGACTTCCAGCCAGTACTTCAGGAGGATGATCCCCGACTCCACCACCGCTCGCTCGAACAGGGGCGTGAAGGCAAAGAACTTCTGCACGTCCTTTTCACTGCAGAACCCCATGACCCGTTCGACGCCGGCGCGGTTGTACCAGCTGCGGTCGAAGATCACGACCTCCCCGCCCGCCGGAAAGTGGCTGATGTAGCGCTGCACGTACATCTGCGACTTCTCCCGCTCGGTGGGCGTCGGCAGCGCGACGCTACGGAAGATGCGCGAGCTGGTGCGTTCGGTCAGGGCCTTGATCACCCCGCCCTTGCCTGCCCCGTCGCGCCCTTCGAAGACGATGCAGATGCGCATGCCTTCCTGGACGACCCAGCGTTGCAGCTTCACCAGTTCGACATGCAGTCGCTTCAGCTCCGCCTCGTATTCCTTGCGCGGAATTCTGGGCGCTTTGCTCGATTCCCTGGATTTGTCGGATTTCCCGGTCATACATCCCTCTCTCTTCCAGACATCCGGACTCCGCAGGGCGGAATCCAGCCGATTGTCCGGACACGCTCGGGTACTCCCTGTGACCGTCCCGCATCCGGCCGGCGGGAACGTCCCGCCAGTCCTTGAAACCGGAGGGCGGCAAACCGTTACGCCGCCCAAACCGGATTTCCCGCAGCCAAAAAAAATCACCTGCCTGTCGCCCCGGCACCCACAGGGGTTCCGAGGCGAAAGGCAGGTGCAACGCTCAATGGAAGGGGAAGATGTAGTTCATCCAGGCCGCCATGCGCAGGAGGATCTTGCGCATCACCGCCACATGATGGAAATGCTCGCTGTAGAGCGCCGCCTGGCCGTAGGCGCCGCCGGGCATCAGGGCCGCGTACTGGGCATAGTCCGGGTCGGTGATCTCGACGATCACCGGCACCCGGCCAGGAGGCGGCGTGCCGGTGAAACTGAGCAGGTTGCCGGAGGGCTGCACCTGGCCTTCGCCAATCACCGAAATCACCTGCTTCACCTTGCCCTTGAACACCTGGCCCGGGATGCCGTCGAAAGCCACTTCGGCCTCGTCACCGGGGGTCAGGCGCAACTGGCTGTTCTGGCGCATCCAGGCGGCGATGTAGTGCCCCTCGTCCGGGATGAACACCATCGACGGACGCAGCGGCATCCGCGTGGCCATCATTCCCGGGCGCAGCGACACATGGGTCACGAAGCCCTTGCTCGGCGCGCGCACCACGGTGTGATCCAGGTCGAACTGGGCGATGTTCAGTTGCGCCTGCAGGTCGTCCACCCGTGCGGTGGTGAGGTCCACGTCGCGGCGGTTGCCGACATTGCGCGCCGCCAGCTCCCGGGCGCGGGACTGGTCGGCGCGGGCCGACACCAGTTGCGCCTTGATGGATTTGACCTTGTTCTCGAACGGCGTCGGGTCGATGCGGAACAGCACATCGCCCTTCTCCAGGGGCTGGTTGGTCTTGACCGGCACCTCCACCACCTGGCCGCTGACGGTCGGAATCACCGGCGTCGACACGAAGTAGCTGCGCGCCACTTCGGAGTACGGGTGGTTGTAGTTCATCAGGAAGATCAGCGTCCCGATCAGCACCACGCCGCCCAGCGCGGCAGTGGGCACCGACCACTTGTTCAGCGGGATCTTGAAGATCTTGAAGATGGCGACGCAGATGGCCGTGTAGGTGAGGATCAGCAACAGGTCCATGTCAGGCCTCCTCTACCGCGCGGGCCGAACGGGACGCGCCCTGCCCTTCGAGGCGTTCGAGGCGCCAGCGCATCTCGGCCAGTTGCTGCTCCAGCTCCGCCTTCGGCGTGCTGAAACCCCAGCCGCGATCGTCGCGGTACAACATTGCCCAGATCCACAGGAACGGCCAGATCGCATGCAGGGTGAACAGGCTCACCCAGCCAGCGGCATGAATGGCGTCCTGGTGCGGGTGGTTGCGCCGCTTGGAGATTTCATAAGGAATGTCGTGGATCACGATGATGCCGTAGAACAGCACGATCACGACGAAGAACAGCACGCCAAGGGCGAAGTAATCGAGAATCCCGTCACTTACCATTTCATCACCTGGTTTTCGGGGGAAGACGTCCACATCCGGTTGGGTTGTGCAAGGCGCCGGACTTGTTGCGGATTTGTGGCCAGGCCGTCGCGCGCCAGGGTTTCCGGCACACGCGAAAGGGAACCGGCCATCGACCGGTTCCCACCTGGAGGTTTATCGGGGGAGACCCGTCAGGGCCGGAAGTTGCGCGCGTCCCGCGCCCAGTCGTCGAGCACCGGCTTGAGGTCATCCAGGACCAGCGGCGTCTTGCGGTTTTCCAGGCTCAATCCCTGTCCCTTGCGCACCGCCCTGACGACGGGCTTGCCGCTGGCCGCGTCCACCGCTTCCACTTCGGCGTAGATGGCCACTTCCTGGTCGCGCGTTCCCACCGCTGTGGTGGTGGCAGCCGCCAGCAGGGCGATCGGAATGACCTCGTAGGCCTTCAGGTGCTCGGTGGAGATCGCCACGGCAGAGATGGACGGACGCACGATCAGGGTGTCCGCCTCCGGTGTGCCGACCAGGCGGGCCTTGCCGATCAGCTCGCGCTGCAGCGCCAGGCGCATGTAGGTGGCGATCTGGTCCATGGTCTGCTGGCTCACCTGGTCGCTGGGGGCCGGGGCCGGATGGAACACCGGCTTTTCCACCAGGAGCGTGCCGTAGCGCTTCGCGTCGAAGTCCGGCGCCGTCCAGCGCAGCACGGGCTGGCCGCTGGCAGACATCTTCTCTTCGAGCTGCGAGTAATCCCTCAGGAAGCCCGAATACTCCTCGGGCTGGGTGACCTTGCTGGAACAGCCGCTGCCCAGCATAACGATCGCTGCCAGAGCAAATCCGAATAGCGGTTTCACCATAGAAGACTCCAGTTTTGACGGGGTTGACCCTGCGGGTTGCACCCCTCTTCTGACTGGCGGCAAAGCCTATGGATGAGCGCTTTTCAGCACTTCGCATTTCACGACAGTTCTTTAGCATTTCATGACAGTGTGACGGAGTTCCTTGCAACAAAACGTGTCGGCCGACTGGAACACCGTTGTCGAAGGGATCATGCAGCCCAGCGCGGGTGGCACCGGGCTGCATGGGGGATGGGGCGGGATGGAGTGGCGCTCCGACCTCCAAGGGAGTGCCGGGCGGAGGAAGTTCAGACGACGCCGATGAAGTCACCCGCTGCCAGGGCGACGTGCCCGACGAGGTCGATCTGGAAGTCGGCGGCATTGTTGTTGTTCACGTTGCCCTCCACATAGGTGTGCTCCACACCGCCGACGTTGACGTAATGGAACCTCAACTGAGCCTGTCCATTGAATTCATTGCCGGCGCCATTCCATTCACCCAGGAAGCTGAAGTCCTGATTCCCTGCATTGCCAGGTCCGGTCGTCCTCGCATCGATCTGGCCGAGGTCGATGCGATCACTCCCCTGCTGGAAGTCGTTGATCACATCCCGAGTACCGTTGCTGGTACCCGAGTCATTGAGCGCAGCGAAGACGAAGGTGTCGGCATCCGCACCGCCGGTGAGCAGATCGCGTCCCGCACCGCCGGCCAGGACATCGGCACCTGTCCCGCCGCTGAGACTGTCGTCGCCGCCACCACCGGCAAGCTGGTTGGCCAGCGCATCACCGGTCAGGGTGTCGGCACCCGATCCGCCTGTCACGCTCTCGATACCACTTAACAAATCGCTGCCGATCTGACTGCTACTGGCCACACCCGTGGCCAGGCTGACCACGGCTGCAGCTCCGGTAGCAGAAAGGTCGTAGGTATCCACGCCGTCGTTACCGGCATAGACGTCATTGCCGTCGAACAGGCTGGCAATGAACCGGTCGTCACCCTGACCGCCGCTCGCGCTGTCATTGCCCTGCCCTCCCACGAGCACGTCGTTGCCCTGTGCACCGGCCAGGTTATCGTTGCCGCCGAGCCCTTCGAGGCGGTTGTCGGCCGAGCTGCCTGTGATCTGGTTGGCGCCGCTGCTGCCCAGGACGTTCTCGATGGATACCAGCAGATCAATGCCGGTCTGCGCGCTGCTGGCGGTGCCTGCAGCCAGATCGACGCTGGCATTGGCGGACGTGCCGGACAGGTCGTAGGTATCCACCCCGTCACCGCCGTCGTAGTGGTCGTTGCCGTCGCCCACCGTGGCCACGAGGGTGTCGCTCCCCGCTCCGCCTTGCACGTTATCGTTGCCGGCCTGGCCGATCAGCCGGTTATTGCCGGCATTACCCATCAGCAGGTTGTCCAGCCCGTTGCCCACGCCGTTGATGTTGGCGGTGCCGGTCAGTACCAGGTTCTCGACGTTGGCCGCGAGGTTGACACTGACCGAGGACTGCACCGTGTCGATACCGCCGTTCAGCGCCTCGTTCACCGCGTCGCCGGTGGAGCCAACCACGTAGGTGTCGTTGCCCGCACCGCCGCTCATGCTGTCATTGCCACTGCCACCATCCAGCAGGTCGCTGCCGTCGCCGCCGCTAAGTACATCGTTGCCGGCATAGCCGAGCATGACGTCCTGGAAGGCCGTCCCCACCAGGGCTGCGCGATCCAGGAAACCGCCCTGGCCGTTGTCGTTGAGGGAGGTGCCTTCGATAAAGCGTCCGACCGCCTCGGTAGGATCGGAATAGACCGTCTCCACCACGCCGTGGTTGTCGGTGAAGCTGACCGCTACCCGCAACTGCTGACCGACCTGTGCGGCAACCGGTGCATAGGTCGAGGCGGTGGCGCCATTGATGGCAGCCCAGACGGCCCCCGACAGTACCTGCCACTGGAAGCTGAACGCGCCAGCACCGGAGGGAATGCCATCGGCGTCCTGGATGGCAGCGGTGCTGGCGGTCAGGCGGTACTGCGTCGGCAATGGCCGGCTGGGGGTGGTTGGAGCTGTGGCGAATCCGGTAACCAGGGGTCTGCCGGTCGGCAGTTGGTTGCTCACGTCCAGGCTGATGGTGCGGTCCGCGAAGCGGACTTTCTCGATGCCGACGAGGATGTCGGTTGCATCGAGGTTGGCGGCGCCGACGCGCTTGTCGGTGATCCTGAAGCCGCGAATCTCGTTGCTGCCCGGGTTGGTATCGCTGATCAGGGTGATGCTGTAGTCGGCGAAATTGCCGCTGTAGACCGCCTCGTCGGCAGCGCCGTCCGCCGTACCGCCGGCGTGGTTGTCGCCGAGCACGAAGCCCGAGCGCGCAGCCTGCAGCCCGGTAAAGTGCTGGGCGAATCCCTGAGCGGCAAGAAAGTGGTTGAGGTCGGCCAAGCCAATCGAGTCACCCACCAGCACGTCATTGCCGGCATTCCCCTGCACGACGTCGTCGCCGCTGCCACCCACCAGCCAGTTCTCGCTGCCATCACCGATCAGGCCCGCCGTCGGGCTGGCCGGGTTGGCGGGATTGGCCCTTGCGTCACTGAATCGCGAGCCTATCAGGCCCTCGATGTTCGCCAACAGGGCGTTGAACGGCTGGAACAGCACGGCGGTTCCCGGTGCCGCAACGATGTTCTGCTGGTTCAGGTCGGCGGCGGCATCCAGCTGGATGTTCACATCACTGAATGCCGCGATATCGAAGCCGACATCGCCAAGGGCTTCGTCGCCGTCCCCCTGTCCCGGTGCGCCACCGATGCCGGGCAGGAGGATGTCGTCGCCCTCTTCCCCGAACAGCTGATCGCCCGTGGAGCCGCCGGAAATGATGTCGTCACCGGCCTCGGCGAAAAGGATGTCCGGCCCGTCGCCGCCGTAGATTTCGTCGCTGCCGTCACCGCCATGGACCAGGTCGGTATCGCCGCCGGCGTCGATATAGTCATTGCCGGCGCCGCCGTAGAGCTCGTCGATCCCGGCCTCGCCATAGAGATGGTCATTGCCGTTGCCGCCGATGACGATGTCGATGGCGCCTGCACTGGTACCGGCATAGACGATGTCATCGCCGTCGCCGCCGTCGAGGAAGTCCTCGATGTCGCCACCGTAGATCACGTCATTGCCATTGCCGCCGTAGAGGTGGTCCGCGCCGGCCTTGCCGTCGAGGATATCGTTGCCATCCTCGCCATAGCCGGTGTCGTCGCCATCACCCAGGTCCAGCCAGTCGGCATAGTCGGTCCCGGCCACCACCTCGTGGGCGTTGTAGCCCACGGCGGCAGTGCCATCAGGATTCACCCCCTGGTCGGGACGGTAGTCGCGGATGTACGTGCCGGAAGCATGGGTTTCCGGGTTGACCAGGCTGAGCAGCAGGCCGTTGCCGCCGATACCGCCTGAGCCGCCAGTGGAATAGACGCCCATCTGGTTGGCGTCCACCAGGTGGCCGTACTTGTGCTCGCTCTTGTAGGCCGTGGCAGTGGCGCCCGAGTCCTGGTAGCTCAGCTCGATGTAGCTGTCCATGTAGCCGAACACGTCACCGGCCAGGTGCCGGGCATCCGTGGTGCGCTCGATGATGTCCTTGAACTGCTCGGTGACCACCTGCTCGTTGAGGTTGGTCATGCCCGGCAATCCGAGGTCGAGGCGGAACAGGTAATAGAACCGGTCGCCATCCATCAGCCGCTCCATCTGGTCTTCGAAGATGGCGTTGAAAGTGGTGCCGAGCTGGCCGGTGTAGACGTGTTTCTCTGCCAGGCCGCCAATCCACAGGTCGATGTGGTTGAAGCCGTCGGAACCGGCAACGAAGTTGCCATTCTGGTCAGCGGCGTTGGACAGGAAGCGCGCCGCATCCTCGGCCGTTACCACGCCGCCGGCCCAGGTGGCATCCGCGCCCGTCTGGTCGGCGTCGATGATGGCCTGGGCATGGGCCACATCACCGTCGAAGGAGTAGGCGGCGATGAAGTTCACCAGGGATTCGGGGTGAATCATGTTGTTGGCGAAGTCGCTCCAGCTCGTGTAGGGCGTCAACGCATCCACGATCAGGTTGGTGTGGTGCTGGGAGCCGGCGGGCGTCTGCCGCTCGGCGATCAGCGCATCGTGGATCTGCTGACGGGCCGCATTAAGCGTCGGTAGCCCCAGGTCACGGCCGCGCGCCAGGTTGATGGTGGGCAGGTCCAGCGGTTGGCCCAGCAGGCCCTGCTGCAGCGCCGGGGTGACGAACTCGTCGATTTCGTTGCTGACCTGGCGCGTCATGCCGAGAGCGATTGCAGTCGGGCCGACTTCAGCGAAGCCACCGGGGTTGAGGAAGGCCTTCTCCAGGGCGTAGCGGGTGATGGACCCGGTCAGGTCGTAGGCACCGCTGAGGTCCCGCTCCAGGGCATCGATGGTTTCACGCAACTGCGAGTGCCCGAAGCGGAATGCAGCCTGGCCATACTCCAGGGAGATATTGGCGTTGATGCCGGAGTCATAGGTGACGAACTCGGGCAGGTCAGGCGTGATCAGCCGTGCGTACTGGTCAATGGCAACGTGCTGGTACTCCATTTCCACCACCAGCTTGGCCCCCTGGAACAGCAGGTCATGGTTCCAGGAGACAGTCACGCCGTCAGTCAGCGTGTAGTTGCCGGCTGCGTCGGTGTAGTAGCCCCCGGCCCCGTTGTCGATGCCGACCTGCCAATTGTGGCGAACCCCCACATCGGCTTGGAGAATCTCCTGTTGCAGGTTGATCAACTGAACATTGTGGTCTTCATGGAAGACATGGTGCATGGCGGTCAGCCCGAAGTTCTCGTTGGCACGGCCGTCGCCGGCGATGTAGTGGTCACCCACCGACTCCAGCAACAGCTCGTTGGCGACCGCGTAATCGGCAGTGCCCGGATCGGCAAAGATTGAGAAGTCAGAGGGATTGACCAGACCGAACAGGGACTTGGTCGGGCCGTTGTCGTAGTGGAACAGGATCCCGTAGGGGTTCGTCGGGTCGAACGTCACGCTCACCAGGTGACTGTCCAGGGCCATGAGGCGAGCCACATCGATGTGCACGTCATCGAAGTGCGGGTTCATGTCCAGCAGCAGGGCCTCGCGGGTATGGACCGCCTGGACGCCGGAGGTGACAGGGTCCGCGTCCAGCACATGCCCTGCGTCGTCGCGCACGCGGAAATTGGCCAGGTCATCCCAGGTCAGATCATCGCGCCCGGTGGCCACGATATGGGCGCGCAACTCGTTAAGGGTCGGCAGTGTCTGGTGGGTGAGCACGCCATTGAGCGTCCAGGCGGCTTCATCGCTAAGAGTGTTGCCGTCGAACAGGCGGCCCCCCGGTCGGAACTGGCCAGGGTTGGACGGATCAGCCACCCATTCGCGCAGCAGTTGAGTGACAGAGGCCTCGGAACCGTAAGTCTGGTTCTGGTCGATGTAGGGCGAGTCCAGGTTGCGGTATTGCGGATTGCCTGCAGCATCGAAGCTGCCCACGCTGGCCCTGTGGACAGTGATCGAATGCACCGGCTGGCCGTCCGGGCCGATGGAGCCGTAGAGCGGGTCGTCGGGTGCCAGGGGAATGGTGATGGTGGCGGTCCGGCTCGGCTTGTCGATGAAGTCCAGTCCATGGTCGAAGAACTGGCCGAACAGCGTGAACCAGCCGGTGGTCGAGGGGTCGCCGGAAACCGTGTTGAGATTACGGATGAAGTACTGACCGCTACTGGGGGAGGTCGGATCGGCTTCGCCCAGCTGGCCGAGCAGCCCCGGATCGCTGACCACTGCGACGCCGTTGGCGTCATGCAGGATGTGGCCCTGGGCGTCAGTGGCGAAGACCACGCCGCCACTGACGATGGTCTGGCTGATCATCCTCGGCGTGTAGTCCACCAGCGAGGCGAACGGGTCGGCGTAGGAAGCCGGCGTGCCCAACTCGGCACCAGGGTGACTGGAGAGGTAATCCTGCCAGGCCGCGTTGTCGGCGTTCTGCTGCACGTACTGGCTGTAGTCCGGCAGGGTCAGGCGGATGAAGTCCTGGCCGAAGCTGCCCCAGGCATGGCCATCGTGAGTGAGGTTGTTGAAATAGCCGGAGACGTTGCGCAGGCCGATGGGGTCGCGCGCGCCGTTGTACCAGACGCTCTCGCCAGCCGGGAGGGCCAGCGGATCGAAGCTGCCATCGGTGCCCAGTACATGCACCACGCCATCGACGCCGGTATAGCCGAACAGGGCGGCGCCCGTGGCGGAGTAACCCACTACGCGCAGGGTGGGGAAACTGACCTGCTGCAACAGGTAGCTAATATCCTTCAGGTTGAGCGTGAAGCTTTTCAGGCTGTACATAACGATCTCCCATTGCCCTGTCCGGGCATTGCCAGGGGCCTGGGAGAAAGCATCGAGGAGTCAGGCGAATGCCCGCAGATGCGAAGGTCGAACCAAATCAGCAGACCTTGGGTCAAGTCGGCGCCCCGACTTTGGTCCAACCCGACTCCGGACCAATGTCGGAGCCGCACCGCTCCTGGGGAAGCCGCCTGCGCCAGCGGATTCGCCAGCTTAAGCGCTCCACCCAGTTCGTCATCGCCGCCAGCCTGATCCTCGGCCTGACCATGAGCCTGGTGGGCAACCTGGTGAGCCAGCGCATCGAGCGGGCGGCCGTGCAGTCGGCGGCGCAGGCCGGTGCCGTCTACATGGAAAGCTTCCTCGAACCCTTCGTGCAGGAGCTGGCGCGAACCCAGGATATTCCCCCGGAAAGCGCGGCGGCCATTGACCGGCTGATCGTCAACAGCAGCCTTAACCGCCATGTGGCTTCGGTGAAGATCTGGCGCCCGGATGGGACGGTGATCTACAGCACCGACAAGTCGGTAATGCACCGCAAGTTCCCCACCGATGAGATCGGCGAGGCATTGCAGGGCGAAATCGTCACCGACCTGGAAGACCTCAGCCAGGACGAGAACGCCTTCGAGCGCAGCCTCAAGGTTCCCCTCTACGAAATCTACGCGCCCCTGCGGGAATCCGGCTCGGGCAAGGTGGTGGCAGTGGGTGAGTTCTATGAACGCGCCGACCAGTTGGAACAGGAAATCCATACCGTGCGCCTGCAGGTCTGGGCAGTGGTCGGCTCGGCCACGCTGGCGATGCTGG
Organism: Pseudomonas sp. BN515; assembly: GCF_029873155.1. Classification (NCBI taxonomy): domain Bacteria; kingdom Pseudomonadati; phylum Pseudomonadota; class Gammaproteobacteria; order Pseudomonadales; family Pseudomonadaceae; genus Pseudomonas; species Pseudomonas sp. BN515. Next base: position 33,110 of record NZ_SSOH01000046.1, read on the forward strand.
GATTGCTCTTCTTCGTGGTGCGCCGCGGCGAGCGCATCATCGAGCGCCAGCAGGTCGCCTTGAAACAGCGGATGGTCGAACAGGCACGCCTGCATGCCCGCAATACCCAGCTGCAGCGCCGCATCACTACTGCCAACCAGGAATTCTCGCGCATCAGCGAACTGACCCTGCGACGCCTGGGTGCTGACCTGCATGACGGCCCAGCACAATTGCTGACACTCATTCTGGTCCGCCTGGATGAACTCGCCCAACTACGCGAACGCCTGCAACAGCAAGGCGAACCTTTCGACGGAGATGCCCTGGAAACCCTGCGCAGCGCCGGCCAGGACGCCCTCCGCGAAATCCGCGACATTTCCCGTGGACTGGCGGTCCCGGAAATCAGTGAAATGGGACTGGAACAGGTGCTACGCCTGGTGGTGCAGCGCCACGAACAGCGCACCGATACCCAGGTGGAGCTGGATATCCAGCCGTTGCCTGACGACGCCACGATGTCACTGAAGATCTGCCTCTACCGCTTCACCCAGGAAGCCCTGAACAACGCCGTGATACACGCTGGTGGCCAGGGCCAGAAACTCTCGGCCCGTATGGTTGAGGGGCAACTGGAGGTACAGGTGGCCGACTCGGGCAATGGCTTCGTCCCCAGCGACCAGGCCAGCAATGGGCAAGGCCGCCGCCGACTGGGGCTCGCCGGCATGCGTTACCGAGTGGAAGCACTGGGTGGGCAGTTCGACATCCAGTCAGCGCCGGGCGAAGGCACCCGCGTCAGCGCCCGCTTCAGGATGGACGATGAGGTGGCCGGCTAGCGCGCCTTGCCCTGCATGTCGAGCGTCTGCTCGTGGTCTTCATCCCACTGGCGACGCAGGGCAGCGACGGCTTCCACGCGATTGCGTGCGTGGAGTTTCTGCATCACGTTGGTCATGTAGTACTTCACGGTCTTCTCGCTCAGATTGAGCTTGTCGGCCACTTCGCGGTTGGTCAGGCCGTTTGCCACTTCTCGGATAATCTGCTCTTCGCGGTGGGTCAGCTCGATCCGATGCCGCTCCACATCCTGCCGATGCCGCATTCGCCCCAGCAGCCGGCTGGCGAAGGCTGGCGTGATGAAGCTTTCGCCTCCGGCCACAGTGCGGATCGCCTGCACCAGTTCGGGCCCGCTGACGCCCTTGAGCACATACCCCTGGGCCCCGGCTTCCAGTGCCGCATAGGCATCGTCTTCGCTTTCCGAAACGGTCAGCATCAGCACCCGCACGCCCCTCGCCTCGGCCGTGATTCGGCGCACGGCGGCAAAGCAGTCGCCCGGCATGTTCACATCCATCAGCAGCACGTCGGGCTTAAGGCGCAGGGCAATATCCACAGCGTCCTCCGAGCGGGAGCCCTGCTCCACGACCTGGAAATCCCCGATACGCTTGAGTGCGGAGGCCACACCTTGCCTGAGCAGGGGATGGTCGTCGACGATGCCGATCCTGATCCTGGCTTCCACGAAAGGTTACTCCCCGAGTGACGCAGGCCCACCTCACCGGCGGCAGCAGGCCGGCACTGGGCGGGATTGGGGACTGTCCCGATGGCGAGGCGTACGTCCCCCGACAACCCTGAGTAGTAGCAGCGCCCTGCCTCCCATGCCGGTGAGGGCGCGCGCGCCCCCGCTGAATGCGCGGTTTTCCCGAATGGACGGTACTCCGGGCGACGGGCGGCGCATTCATCCATGTCCCTGCCGTCGAACCTCGTCAGGCGCACGCAACAGCTCTATCGACTTATCGCCGTTAGCGATAACTCGATGTCGGGTCATTCCTTTGCTTTATCAGTCGAGCGTGATCAGCTCTATCCGCGGGATTTTTGCGGGAAATTCGACGACTGCCTGTTCGCCATTGCCCTTCCACCTGCTAAAAAACAGGAAGCGGGCCGGGAGAGTCCGCACATCATTGGCATCCGCAGTACGCTTATGACCGGAAGCAACCACGACACACCTTTCACGCCCTACCCGCCGCTGCTCGACCAGCCGGCGCAACTCACCCGCGCCGAACTGCTCGCCTCCCTGGAAAACACCATGGCCCGCCATCGCGGCGGTCCGGTCTGGCTGTTCGCCTACGGCTCGCTGATCTGGCGGCCGGAATGTCCCACGGAAGAAAGGCGCCGCGCGCGCATCCACGGCTACCATCGTGGCCTGTATCTCTGGTCGCTGATCCATCGCGGCACCCCGGAATCTCCGGGGCTGGTGCTGGGCCTCGACCGTGGCGGCTCCTGTGCAGGTTTCGCCTACCGACTGCCGGAGGAACAGCTGCAGGAGCACCTGATCGCCCTTTGGCAGCGGGAAATGCCCGATGCGGCCTACGAGCCCAAATGGCTCAATTGCCAACTGGAGAGAGGCCCCAAGGTGAAGGCCCTGGGCTTCGTGCTGCGGCGTGACTTCGCCTGCTATGCCGGCGCACTGCCGGACCACGTGCTGCGCCAGGTCTTCGACGGCGCCAGCGGTCATTACGGCAGCACACGGGACTATGTGGAAAAGACCGCGAACATCCTGCGAGCCCACGCCATGCCCGATCGCAAACTGGAGGAAGCCCTGGTGCGCTGCTGCAAACAGGGTGCGCTGAGTTTCAGCTGATCGCTGTGGGTCCAACCTCTCGCCTGCGATCGCTGCCTGGCGCCTCGGATTCCTTATCCACAACACGAAAGATCACACAATGTGTTTGCCTTGAATTCCTACAGGGCCCGTGCGTAGCGTTTCGAGCCCGCCAGCCGCTACGAGCACCCCGCGCATGACTTCGCATCGTTTTCCCACCCTGGAAGACTTCCCCATCGACGTTCTGGATGTGCGCGCCGACGCCAGCCCCGAGGATTGCCACCGACTGGGCGACTACCGCCTGGCTCAGGTTTCCAACCTGATCGAGCGCCTGCGCCACGAGCGGAATGCCGGTGCCTCCGGCCAGCTGCGCCAGGAGGTCCTGCTATCGACGATGGAAGCGCTGCTCATGGATGCCCACCTGATGTATGCGCGGGCCCACGGCCCGGCCGAAAGCAAGGCTTAGCCCCCACCCGGCTGGCACATATTTTTTGTGGGGGCGAATTAATTCGCCAAGCAGGCCGCAGGTCTGCGCTGTACGGCTCTTAGCATCTGCGCCAAGTGTTGCTGGAACCGCTGAGCCAGGCTGTTTATCGAGTTCTGCGGACACTTGCAGTTTCGCCTCCCGGCGAGTCTCTTTTTTCAATCGCCAAAAAAGAAACCAAAAACGCTTGCCCCTGCATCCGGCCCGACTTCGTCGGGTTCCCTCCCTCCATCGTTGCGCCGGGGGCACGGCGAGAGGGGCCATCCATGGCCCCACACGCCTCTCGCGGCATCCATGCCGCTCGTCCCCCTCTGCAACGATCCCGCTCGGCCTCCTGAAGGGGCGGAGTCCCCGCCCCACCTATTTCGCTCAGTTTCAGGCGGTGTATGGGCTTCAGGACTACTTTGGCCTCGCCGACGCGAGTCACCCCTCTCCTCTTCAGGGAGAGGGGCCGGGGGTGAGGGGAAGCCGGCTAGCCCTAAAGCCTGGATAGAGAGCTCCCTTCAACACCGCAACAGCTAACGCAGGCATAGCGAATGAGTTTGCCCCACAGAGTTAGCTCCCCCTCAGCAAGCGTCGCGAACGTCGGGACTACTCCACCCCAAGCTCCACCACATCCCCTTGCAACCTGACCGGCCATACCCGCAGCTTCTGCTCCGGATACTCCAGGCATGAACCGTCCTCCAGGCGGTAGTGCTGCTTGTAGAGCGGCGAGGCGATCACCAGGGAACCGCCCAGGTGGCCGACGATGCCACGGCCGATCACGTTGGCATGGGCCATTGGGTCGTGGTTCTGCACCGCGAACAACTGCTCGCCCTCCTCGCCGTTCAGATAGAAGAGCGCCACCTGGATATTGCTCACCCAGGCCACCACGCCCGAGTTGGGCACCAGGTCTTCCCGGCGGCAGACGGGCTGCCAGCGGCCCCGGACTTCACTGCGTTGCAGGCTTGCTTCGATCATCAGACCACCTCCTCGGCTACAGGGATCAGCGTGAGCTCGGCCGCCGTCACCGGACGGATCTGCCCACGTTCATTGACGAAATGGATATCCGGATCACCGCGCCCGTCGTTGACGAAAGTGCGGAAGCGCTTGAGCTTCTCCGGGTCCTTGATGGCGTTGGCCCACTCGCATTCGTAGCGGTCCACCACCAGTTGCATCTGTGCTTCGAGCTCCGCACCCAGTCCCAGGCTGTCGTCGATGATCACCGCCTTGAGGTAATCCAGGCCGCCTTCCAGGCTCTCGCGCCAGACCGAGGTGCGCTGCAGCTTGTCGGCGGTGCGGATGTAGAACATCAGGAAGCGGTCGATGTAGCGGATCAGGGTTTCGTCATCGAGATCAGTGGCGAACAGCTCGGCGTGGCGCGGACGCATGCCACCGTTGCCGCAGACGTAGAGGTTCCAGCCCTTCTCGGTGGCGATCACACCCACGTCCTTGCTCTGCGCCTCGGCGCATTCGCGGGTGCAGCCGGAGACGGCGAACTTCAGCTTGTGCGGCGAGCGCAGGCCCTTGTAGCGGTTCTCGATGTCCAGGGCCATCTTCACGCTGTCCTGCACGCCGTAGCGGCACCAGGTGCTACCCACGCAGGACTTCACGGTACGGGTGGACTTGCCGTAGGCGTGGCCGGTTTCAAACCCGGCGGCGATCAGATCACCCCAGATTTCCGGCAGTTCGTGGAGCTGGGCGCCGAACAGGTCGATGCGCTGGCCCCCGGTGATCTTGGTGTAGAGCTTGTACTTCTTCGCCACCTCGCCAATGGCGATCAGGCCTTCCGGGGTGATCTCGCCGCCGGGGATGCGTGGCACGACCGAGTAGGTGCCGTTCTTCTGCATGTTGGCCATGAAGGTGTCGTTGGTGTCCTGCAGCGGCACCAGCCAGGGGTTCTGGATCGGCCGGTTCCAGCAGGAAGCAAGGATGGAGCCGATGGCCGGCTTGCAGATCTCGCAGCCGACGTGGCCGCGGCCATGCTTGGCGAGCATCTCCTCGAAGGTCTCGATGCCTTCCACCCGCACCAGTGCATAGAGCTCCTGGCGGGTGTAAGCGAAGTGCTCGCAGAGGCTCTTGTCCACCGCCACGCCACGGGCCGACAGCTCGTGCTCGACCACCTGCTTGAGCAACGCTGCGCAACCGCCGCAGCCAGTGGCCGCCTTGGTGCAGGCCTTGACCCCGGCGACGTCGGTGCAGCCACTGTCGATGGCCGAGCAGATGGCGCCCTTGCTGACGTTGTGACAGGAGCAGACGGTGGCGGTGGCCGGCAGTGCATCGGCGCCCAGGGCCGGCGCGCCTTCGCCTACCGGCAGGATCAGGCTGGACGGGTCGGCCGGCAGCTTGATGCCGTTCTGCACGTATTGCAGCAGGGTGTCGTAGTAGCTGTTGTCACCCACCAGCACCGCACCCAGGGCCTGCTTGCCGTCGGCGGACACCACCAGGCGGCGATAGCTGGAGGTGGCCTCGTCGATGAAGCGGTAGCTGCGGGCGCCCGGCAGCGCACCGTGAGCGTCGCCGATGGAGCCCACGTCCACGCCCAGCAGCTTCAGCTTGGTGGACATATCGGCACCGATGAAGGGATCGGCGTCTTCACCGCAAAGCTGCGCGGCGACGCTGCGGGCCATCTGGTAGCCGGGGGCGACCAGGCCGAAGATGCTACCGTTCCAGGCGGCGCATTCCCCGATGGCGAAGATGTCCGCGTCCGAGGTCAGGCATTGGCCATCGATGGCCACGCCGCCGCGCGGGCCCAGTTCGAGGCCGCACTGGCGGGCCAGGGCGTCCTGCGGGCGGATACCGGCGGAGAAGACGATCAGGTCGGTTTCGAGGAAATCCTCGCCCGCGAAGTTCATCCGATAGCGATAGTCCTCACCGGCGCTGATGGACTGGGTAGCCTTCGAGAGGTGCACCCCCACGCCCAGTGCTTCGATACGCGCCTTGAGGGCCAGGCCGCCCTGGTCGTCGAGCTGCACCGGCATCAGGCGCGGGGCGAACTCCACCACGTGGGCGTCGAGGCCCAGGGACTTCAGCGCATTGGCCGCTTCCAGGCCCAGCAGGCCACCGCCCACCACCACGCCACGACGTGCCTGGACGGCAGCCGCGCGGATGGTGTCGAGGTCAGCCAGGGTGCGATAGACCAGCCGCGAGTCGCCCTCGGCACCCTCGATGGGGGGCACGAAGGGATAGGAGCCGGTGGCCAGCACCAGCTTGTCGTAGGCCAGGCTACCGTTGGCGGTGATCACCTCGCGACGCTCGCGGTCAATCTCCAGTACCGGCACGCCCAGGTGCAGGGTCACGCCCGGCGTCTGATAGAGGCTGGCCTCGCTCAGGGCCAGGGATTCGGCATCGCGACCCGTGAAGTATTCGGACAGGTGCACGCGGTCATAGGCGCGCAGCGGCTCTTCGCTGAAGACTTCGATGCGGTAGCGATCCAGGGCACCGCGCTCGATCAATTGCTCGACGCAATGATGGCCGACCATGCCATTGCCGATGACGATCAGCGTTTGCACATCAGGGGAAGCGAAGTTGGAGTTCATAGGTAGCACCCGGCCCAAGCCAATCACGTTTTCTGGGAGCAAAAAAAAAGCGCCTGGGACTTGCCGTCCCAGGCGCCTTTGCCTGTTCGTTCATGGGTGCAGCCGAGCAGCATTGCTTAGCGCACCTGTCAGCCCGGGGAAGTGATCGCCATTGATCTGCCGGGCCGCCCTCCGCACTGTTCGTGGTGGGCCTGGTTTTGCCTATGCAGTGGCTGTGCCAGATTGCCGAACTATGTTTCGCGCTCCTGCCCCGACCCCAGCAACAGCGCGGCCTGCAGCAGATCCGGCAGCTGCCTCGACCGGTGCCGACAGCGAATCCGGCGAGCATCCGGACAAGAACCAAAACGGTGCGAATGCACCTTCCGCGCCCCATCCTGAAGCTCATCCAGTGCATTGCGAATCAAGCGGGAAATTACCCGCAAGCAGCGTCCCGCCAAGCCTTCACGCGCATCGCAGGGGACTTGGCATGTGCCTTGCGATAGCTGCGACAAGGCAATCAATGCCGATTGCCCCACCCCACGACAAAGGCGCCGTGTCTCCCCCGTTCCGACGGTGGGTGGCATGGCGCTTTTTCGTTTCTGCGCAAGGTACGGATATGGCGAACAAGACAGTGCGAAGCGTGTGTCCCTATTGCGGCGTCGGCTGCGGCATCGTCATGGAAGTGGCGGACAACCGCGTGGTCAAGGTGAGCGGCGACAAGTCCCACCCGACCAACTTCGGCCGCCTCTGCACCAAGGGCAACACCTGCGCCCAGCCGCTGACCGACTCGGGCCGCATGGAGCACGCCTACCTGCGCCATGAACGCAGCCGCGACCCGGTACGCACCGGCATCGACCAAGCCATCGGCGACACCGCCCGGCGCCTGCGCGAGCTGCTCGACGCCCACGGCCCAGACGCCATTTCCTTTTATGTGTCCGGGCAGATGTCCCTGGAGGCGCAGTACCTGGCCAACAAGCTGGCCAAGGGATTCATCCGCACCCGCCACATCGAATCCAACTCCCGCCTGTGCATGGCCAGCGCGAGCAGCGGCTACAAGCTCTCCCTGGGTTCGGACGGCCCGCCCGGCTCCTATCAGGATTTCGACAAGGCCGACCTGTTCCTGGTGACGGGCGCCAATATGGCCGACTGCCACCCAATCCTCTTCCTGCGCATGATGGACAGGGTCAAGGCCGGGGCGAAGCTGATCGTGGTCGACCCACGCCGCACCGCCACCGCCGACAAGGCCAGCCTCTACCTGCCGATCAGGCCGGGCACCGACCTCGCCCTGCTCAACGGCCTGCTGCACCTGCTGCACAAGAACGGCCATACCCATCCCGACTTCATCACCGCGCACACCACAGGCTGGGAAGCCATGCCGGCCTTCCTCGAGCACTACGCACCGGAACGCGTCGCCGCCATCACCGGCCTGCCTGAAGCGGATATCCACAAGGCCGCCCAATGGATCGGCGAAGCGCGGGACTGGATGAGCTGCTGGACCATGGGCCTCAACCAGAGCACCCACGGCACCTGGAACACCAACGCCCTGTGCAACCTGCACCTTGCCACCGGCGCCATCAGCCGTCCGGGCAGCGGGCCCTTCTCCCTCACCGGCCAGCCCAACGCCATGGGCGGACGGGAAATGGGCTACATGGGCCCCGGCCTGCCCGGCCAGCGCTCGCTGCTGGTGGCTGACGATCGCGCCTTCATCGAAGACCTGTGGAAGCTCCCGCGCGGACACCTGCGCCAGGACGGCGGCAACGGCACCGTCGCCCTGTTCGAGGCCATGCGTGACGGGGACATCAAGGCCTGCTGGATCATCTGCACCAACCTGGTGGCCACCGTGCCGAATCGCCGCAGCGCCATCGAGGGGCTGCAGGCCGCCGAACTGGTGATCACCCAGGACGCCTTCCTCGATACCGAAACCAACCGCTACGCCGACATTCTCCTGCCCGGCGCGCTCTGGGCCGAGGCGGAAGGCGTGATGATCAACTCCGAGCGCAATCTCACCCTCACCGGCAAGGCCGTGGACGCCCCCGGCGACAGCCTGCCGGACTGGCAGATCATCGCCCGCGTCGCCTGTGCCATGGGTTTCGAAGAGGCCTTCAGCTACCGCTCCGCCGAGGACGTGTTCGACGAGATCAAACAGGCCTGGAACCCCAAGACCGGCTACGACATACGCGGCGCCAGCCATGAACTGCTGCGCCAGGGACCGATGCAATGGCCCTGTGCGCCCGGTAGCGAAGCCAATGCGCGCAACCCCATTCGCTACCTCAATGACGGCGTCAGCCAGGCGCCCAGGACCGACGCCGACGGCAATCGCCCGGCCATCGCCTTCGCCACCGAAGACGGCAAGGGCGTGTTCCTGGCCCGCCCCCACATGGAGCCGGCGGAGCTGCCCGACGACGAGTTTCCCCTGGTACTCAACACCGGGCGCGTGCAGCACCAGTGGCACACCCTGACCAAGACCGGCAAGGTCGCCATCCTGAACAAGCTCAACCCCGGCCCCTTCGTGGAGATCCACCCGGCCGATGCCAGCCGCCTTGGCATCGTCGACAAGGGCCAGGTGGAAGTGCGCTCCCGCCGTGGCCGCGCGGTGCTGCCGGCGGTGGTCAGCGACCGGGTGCAGCCGGGCAACTGCTTTGCGCCCTTCCACTGGAACGACCGCTATGGCGAGGACCTCGCGATCAACGCCGTGACCAGCGACGCCATCGACCCCATTTCGCTGCAGCCGGAGTTCAAGTACAGCGCCGTTGCCCTGGCACCCGTCGCTCCGGCCAGCCCCCAGCTCATCCCCTTGGTAGAAGTCGAGCCGGCCGCGGCCAGCGCCGCTGCCGGTTTTCCGGAGGAACTCGCCGACATGCCGATCAACGCCTTCGCCCGTCTGCTGAACCTCGATGCCAGCGCCGAGCTCTGCCTGGCGCCCACCGAACAGCGCTACCTCCAGGGTTACCTGCTCGGCCTGCGCAGCGAAGAGAGCCGCAAGCAAGGTGGCGTCCCTACCTTGCCGGCCAGCGCGCCGCTGGCCCCGGAAACCCGCCTGCTGCTGGACGGCATCCTCGCCGGGCTGTTCTCCCGTAGCTGGGAGGCGCCCGCGCCCGTAGCAGCCGAGGCACCGACTGCGGAAAAGCCTCTGCTGGTGCTCTGGTGCTCGCAAACCGGCAATGCGGAAAGCGTCGCCACCCATTGCGCCAACAGCCTCAAGGCCGACGGCCGTGCAGTACAGGTCCGTTCCATGGACCTCGCCCAGCCTGCCGAATTGGCCGGCGCCGGTGCCGCGCTGCTGATCGCCAGTACCTTCGGCGACGGTGATCCGTCCGACAATGGCGCCGCCTTCTGGAGCGCCCTGAATGCGGAGAGCGCCCCTTCGCTGGCCGGGCTGGACTTTGCCGTGCTGGCCATGGGGGATTCCAACTACGACCAGTTCTGCGGCTTCGGCCGCAAGCTCGACGCCCGCCTCGAAGCCCTCGGCGCGCGCCGCCTTGCGCCACGGGTGGACTGCGAACCGGACTATGAGGAACCGGCGCAGGCGTGGCTGGCCAACGTCCGTGCCGCCCTGGCCGGCCACCTGGTCACGCAACCCGTGCCGGAAACCATCGGAGCAGCGGCGGAGGACGCCGATGCGCCCACTTACAACCGCCAACGCCCCCTCGCCTCTCGTCTGCTGCGCAACCCGGTGCTGAATGCCCCAGGTTCCAGCAAGGAAACCCGGCAGATCGTGCTCGATCTCAAAGACAGCGGTTTGCGCTATCAAGCTGGCGATGCGCTGGGGGTATGGCCGAGCAACTGCCCGAATCTGGTGAACGAAGTGCTGGCCGCACTCAAGCTGGACGGTGACCAGCGGGTGGAGGTGAAGGACCAGGGCGCGATGCCGCTGTCGACCGCCCTGGGCCGTTACTTCGACATCGCGAAGATCACCCCCGACCTGCTGCGCTTCGTCGCCGAGCGTTCCGCGAGCGGCGAACTCACGGCCCTGCTGGAACCAGCGAACAAGGCCGGGCTGGACGACTGGCTCTGGGGACGGCAACTGGCCGACCTGCTACGCGCCCATCCGGTCCGGGTCAGCGCGGACGAGCTGCTGGGCCGGCTGAAACGCCTGCAGCCGCGCCTCTACTCCATCGCATCCAGCCCCCTGGCGACGCCGGAGGAGGTGCATTTGACAGTGTCCACCGTGCGTTACCAGTGCGAGGGCCAGGACCGCGCCGGTATCTGCTCGGCCTTTCTCGCCGACCGCGCGCACCAGGGCGATGTGTCGATCTTCATCCAGAAGTCCGCCCACTTCCGCGTACCAGCCGACCCCGAGCGGCCGATGATCATGGTCGGCCCCGGCACCGGCATCGCCCCTTTCCGCGCCTTCCTCCAGGAACGCCAGGCATCGGGCGCCAAAGGCCGCAACTGGCTGTTCTTCGGCGAACAGCGGGAAGCCACCGACTTCTACTACCGCGACGAGCTGGAAGCCTGGCAGGCCTCCGGCCATCTGCACCGCCTGGACACTGCCTTCTCCCGCGACCAGGCGGAGAAGGTGTACGTGCAGCAGCGCATGCTCGAACAGGGCGCCGAGCTGTGGCGCTGGCTGGAGGACGGCGCGCATTTCTATGTCTGTGGCGACGCCAGCCGCATGGCCAAGGACGTGGACGCGGCGCTCAAGGCGGTGGTGCGGGAGCACGGTGGGATGAGCGCAGCACAAGCCGAGGCTTACGTCAGCGCCCTGGCCAGGGACAAGCGCTATGTGCGGGATGTGTATTGAGGGCGGACCTGCGGCCCGTTTGGCGAGTAAACATCCACGTTCGTAGAACGTGGACTTGCGGTAGCCCCCTGGAAGGGGGCGAATCCACTACCGAGCACAACGCCGACCTCTTTCGCCCGGTCTGGACCGTAGGGTGCG
>NZ_SSOH01000047.1:0-10739 GCF_029873155.1 Pseudomonas sp. BN515
CATTCCCAGCCCCACCCACCAGCGTGTCGTCTCCTGCGAAACCGTTCAGAACGTCACTTCCAGCTCCGCCGGTAAGCGTGTTGGCCAGTCCATTGCCCGAACCGGTGAAGGCACCACTACCGGTGTACGTCAGGTTTTCCAAGTTTGCGCCCAAGGTGTAGTTCGCCAGGGTGGTCCGGACCAGGTCAGTACCTTCGCCAGCAAGCTCGGTCACAACGTCCCCAAGCTCAGTCACTTCATAGGTATCGTTGCCCAGTCCACCCGCCATCGTGTCATTGCCAAGCCCACCATTGAGCACATCATCCCCCGCCTCGCCATTGAGCGTGTCGTTGCCGGCCAGGCCGTTGAGGATGTCGTTGCCGCCACCACCATTGGCCACATCATCGCCCGCGGTGCCAGTGAAGGTCTCACCCGCCGGGCCGCCGATGAACGCCACACCCACCGCGGCGGTCGCCGCCGAGTTCACCGTGTTGCTGAAGCCGCCGTCATCGACAAAGGTGGTCACCACCCGCAGCAGCAGCCCCACCTGTCCCGCGCCCGGGGTGAAGCTCGCCGACGGCGCACCGACATTGGTCCAGGTCGCCCCGCCGTTGTTCGACGACTGCCACTGGAAGCTGAACACCGAAGTGGTGATGCCATCGGCATCGGCGATGGTGCCTCGCGTGGCGGTCAGCCCCTGCCCCACCAGCGGCGTGGTATCGCTGATCGCCGGCGTACCGGTCGGTGCATCGTTTGACGGAGTCCCCGAAACCAGCGCCGTGCCAGCCGAGTAGACGGTCTCCAGCACGCCATTGCGGTCCCTGTAGATGGCCTTCAGGCGCAGCGATTGGCCAGCCAGGTCGGCGGTGACGCGGAACGTCGGACCTGCAGCCACATCAGCGTCGCCACCAGCATTCAGCGTCTCGATATCGACGAACACGCCGTCGCCATCATCCACCTGCCAGTAGTAGGCCACCGGCCCGGTGACGGCGCCGCCGGCATTGTCGGCATCGGTGACGCCAGCAATGGAGGCCCGCAGCAGGGTACCGACTTCAGGCGTGGCGTCGTTGATGCTTGCCAGCCCGACCGGGCCGTTGTTCAGGCCCGGAACCGCCGGCAGGGCCTGGTCGGCGAACTGCAGACGCTCGATGCCCGTCAGGCGGTCGACGCCGTCGCGGCCATCCACCAGGTCGGTCACGGTGATCACGTCATCCGAGAAGTCCAGCGTGGTGCCTCGGTTGTCGATGCTGACCTGGTATTCGTCGAAGTTGCCGCTGAATACCGCGGTGTCGTAGTTGAAGCCGGTGCCATTGACGAGTTCGCGGACAATGACCATCTGCCCCGGATTCACCAGGCCGGACAGAGCCGCCGACGCCAGCGTCAGGTTGGCCGCAGTACCTGCCAATGCACCGGACTTGTTGGTGATCACGCCGGTGAGGCTGCTGGCGGTACCGATCTCGACACCTGCTCCGTCACGGATGCTGATGCGCGCATTCAGCGACTTGTCGCCATCGATCAGGTCGTCGCCACCACCGCCGATGAGCAGGTCACTGCCATTGCCACCGAGGATGATGTTGCCAGCCGCGAACGAGGTCACCCCGGCGCCGAGGAACTCCTGCATCCCGGAGATCAGCGCGATGCTGGTCAGCGCGCTGCCGGTGGCTCCACCGTGAGTGGCCATGATTACGGCATCGGCGTCGTCGCCGCGCAGCATATCGCTGAACCTGGAACCGGACAGGCCTTCGGTGGACTCGAAGCGCGACAGCACCGACGCCACGGACGGCGCGATGGGCGCTTCGTTGAACGCACGCAGACGCATGTCGATGTTGACCCCGGCCGGGTCGTCGCGGAACACCGCCCAGTCGAAGCCCGACATCCCGACATAGCGGTCACCTTCCCCGCCATTGCCCATCATGATGTCGTCGCCGCCTTCACCATCCATCCGGTCGATGATCCCGAACTCGCCGTAGAAGACGTCGTGGCCGATGATCGGGTCGTTGCCGAATGCGTCGAAGTTATCGCCCGCGGCACCGTCGGCCATGCCGTGCTGGATCCAGTCGTCACCTTCATTGCCGAAGCTGAATTCATTGGCACGGCCGGCCAGAATGAAGTCGTTACCGACACCACCGAAGAATTCCGACTCGTCCTCGAGTTTGATCATGAAGTCGTTGCCGAACCCGCCGATGATCAGGTCCACGCCGTTGCCACTGTGGAGGACGTCGTTGCCCTCGCCGCCCTGGATGTTATCGTCGCCGCCCCGGTCGGTAATGATGTCGTCGCCGGCACCACCGAACAGGAAGTCGTTGCCATCGCCACCTTCCAGTCGGTCGTTGCCGGCGTCGCCGTGCAGGGTGTCGTCACCGATGCTGGAAATCAGCCTGTCGTTGCCGGCAGTGCCACCCAGCACTACGTGGTCCTCGCCGCGATAGACCAGCAGGCCGTCCCCGCGACCGACCAGCGGCAGCAAGGGGTTGGTCCCGGTCGGATCATCGCGACCGGTGAGACCGAGGCCGGTGTGCTGCGCAGCCTGGTTGACCTCGAGGGTGAAGGCCGGGGTCGAGAAGATATCCCCCGGCAGGTGCAACGCGTCGGTGTTGGCCATCACCAGCTTGGCGAACGAGTTGTTCTCCAGCTCAGTGAGGAAGTTCAGGCCGGAGGTACGCTCCAGGTAGTAGAAGCGGTCGCCGTCCTGGAGTTTCTCCATCTGGTTCTCGAACACGAAGTTGAAGGTCGAGCCCAGCAACCCACCGAAGGGCATCTGCCGCTCGGCCAGGCCGCCGATCCACAGGTCGATGTCATTCACGCCAGTAGTGGCTGCCGGCCCGTTGAGGAAGGCCAGGCGGTCCGCCGGTGCGCCATCTCCACCGAATACCAGAAGCACGGCGGCGGCGCGCTTGTCCGCCATGGTCGTGGCGCCGGTAATGCTGGCGTGGGTGCCATAGGCGGCAATGAAGTTCACCACCGACTCCTGGTGCTTCAGGTTCGTCGCGAAGTCGAGCCAGCTCGTATAGGGCTTGAGCTGGGTATCGCCGGTTGCGTTGAAGAACTCCTGACGCGCCATGTTCAGGGTGGGAACGCCGGTGTCACGGCCGCGGGCCAGGTTGATGCTCGGCAAGTCCAACGGCAAACCCAGCAGGTTGTTGCGCAGAGCCTCGGTGACGAACTCGTCAATCTCGTTGCCCTGTTGCCGGGTCATGCCGCGGACTATGGCGCCTGCCGCCTGGTCGGCGGACACCTGGACCGTGCCTCCCGCGCCATCGCTCAACGAATTGAACGCAAGCGGGTTGAGGAAAGCGGTGATCAGACCCATGGAGCTGTCATTGGCGAAGGTCGGATCGAAGCGGTCCACGGTCTCGGTCAGCATCGAGTGGCCGAAGCGGTAAACGACGTGGGCGAACTCCGCGACTATGGCCGGGTTGATGTTCGTGTCGTAGACCTGGGTCGGCGCGAAGAACACGTCCACCTGCGGCTGCACCTTGCGCGCGAACTCCTCGAACACCAGGTGCTGGTACTGCATTTCAGTGGTGAAGCGCGCGGCCTGGAACAGGCGCTCGCCGTCCCAGACACCGGGCGATAGCTGCCACTCGGCGATGAAGGTCGGGTCGTTGCTGGCCAGCACCACCGCCTTGATGTGCTCGACCATGCGGTTGTGCTCCGCGTGGAACACGTGGTGCACCGCGGTCAGGCCGATGTTCTCGTTGCCACGGCCATCGCCGGTAATGAAGTGCTCGTTGAGCAGCTCATCATCGTAGAACCCCACTGGAGGCGGCGAATTCGGCGCGTTGACTACACCGTCCGTGTCCGCCTGCAGCGCCTGGTTCGGCGTGTTCGGATTGCCATCATGGTCACCGAACGGATTGGCCGTATGCGCAATGTCATCGAGGAAGGCGTGCCCGGTGCGACCGGCCAGCGATGCGTCGATGGGCGCGGCGGGCGTGCCGGACTGCAGGCCGCCGGCGGTTACGATCTGCGCGAACCCGGTGTCCGGATCGGGGATGAACTTGCCATAGTCATCCGTCGCCAGCAGCGGGAGGTTGAGCAGATCCTGGTCGTCCAGTTGGATGCCCAGCATGGCCTGGGCCTGCGCCTTGACCTCAGCCCAGGTGGGCAGGCCGCCGGACGAGCCGTCGGGGTTGGTGCCGTCCAGCATGCGCCCGGTGGCAACCGGCCGACCGTTGGCATCCAGCACGTATTCGCGCAGGAACACCTGGTGCGACGGGTGCGAGGTGTAGGTCTGGTTCTGGTCGACGAAGGGCGTGGTCTGGTTCACATGGACATGAATGTCGTCCGAAGTACCCAGGTTACCGTCGGCACCGGCCTGCACCGCCGTGGTGGAAGCGCGGGTCATGACCATGAAGGCGTTCTGCGGCAATACCTCATCGCCATTGCCGGCAATGCCGTCGCGACCGTGGGTGATCAGCGGATCGTCAGGCTGCAGCGGAATGAACACCAGGCCGTTGCCGCCCTTGCTCACCAGGTCCAGGCCATGGTCGAAGAACTGGCCGAACAGGGTGAACCAGGAGTTGAAGCCCGCCGACAACCCCTCGTCCGGCGCAGTGTTGGGGATGAACAGCGGCTGACCGCGCGGAATTTCGATGCCATTGCCATCGAGGATCCTCGGCGTGCCATCGGCATTGAACAACGGGACACCCGCGGCATCGACCACCCGAGTGCCAAGCCCGCCATCGAGGAAGGCCTGCACGGCCGCCGGGTTGGTGATGGTCTGGTCCGCCACCAGATTGCTGATGGTGCGCGGATCGCTGTCCACCACGCTGCCGCCCGGTCCGGACGTGGCGTAGTTGGTGTTGTTGACGCCAGCGAAGGGAGCCTCGTCGTTTTCATTGCGGAAGAACTGATCCAGCAAATTCGGGAACGGCTGGTCGGCCGCGCCGAAATCTTCCTGGCCCGGAACCAGATTGTTGAAGCGGCCATCCACCGTCCGCAGGCCGAATGCGCCACGGGTGTTCGGCAGGATGTCCAGCAGGCTTTCGCCGGCGGCATGGCGTTCGGCAATCTTGATCTGGTCGAGGATGAACTGCAGGTCCCCACGGATCAGGTGCACACCGCCATTGATGGGCTCGGTCGGGCTTTCGACCGGAATTACCGCTGGCGTGGTCGGCACCACCACGCCCGCCACATTGGCGGTCGCTGCGGAGAACGCGGTTTCCAGGACGCCATCGTCATCCTGGTAGATCGCCTTCACACGGATCGCCAGACCGTCCTGCTCGGCGGTGACGCGGAAGGTGCCACGGGCGGCGGTCGACGGAACATCACCACCTTCGGTGACGATGTCCTGGAAGATGCCCGAGCCGGCGAGAGTCTCGACCTGCCAGATGAAGGTGATCGGCCGACCGTTGAGGGTGCCGCCATCGATGTCGGCGTCGGTGACTCCGGCCACCGAGGCTCTCAGCAATTGACCGATTGACGGCGTGTTGTCCACCTGGCCGCTGGTGGCATCGAGGATGCTCAGTTGGCCGGTGGGCAGGCTGTTGGCACCACTGAGGACAACCGTCTGATCGGCGAATTGCAGCCGCTCGATGTTCAGCAGGGTGTCCGAGCCCTCGGTGCCGACGTTGTCGGTGACCGTGGTCACGCCATTAACCGTGCTGACGGTGTAGTTGGCCAGGTTGCCGCCGAATACCGCGGTATCGATGCTGTCATCGGTATCGAGGATCTCGCGGACGATGCTCAGCTGGCTGGGATTGATCTCGCCCGACAGCATGCGCGGGATCAGTTCCTGGATGGAGAGCACGCTCGTCACGTTGGCGTTGCCGGTGACCTGTACCCGCACGTTGAGCCAGCGGTCGCCATCGATCAGGTCATTGCCGCCACGGCCTTCGATGATGTCGCTGCCCGCACCGCCCAGCAGGATATTGCCGGCACTGAAGGACACAACGCCAGGCCCGAAGGCCTCGTCGAGCAGCGCCTGCAGTCCGTTGACCAGGGCGATGTTGGTCAGAGTGCTGCCGAGTTCACCATCGGTGGGAATGGTGGTGGCATCGGAGTTGTCACCCTTGAGGATGTCACTGAAGGAGGAGCCCGACAGCCCTTCGACTTCCGCGAAGCGGTCGAGCAGGCCCGCGTTGGAGGCCGGGACCGGCGGTTCCACCAGGTCGTTGATCATCAGGTCGACATTGACGCCGCGCGGGTCGCCACGGTAGGTGGCCCAGTCCCACCCGGACATGCCGTCGAAGTGGTCGGAGCCTTCGGAGCCGACCATGATGTCGTCACCGCCCTCGCCTATCACCTCGTCGAAGCCGCCGCCACCGACGAAGACGTCGTTACCGGGCACCTCGTCGCGGGAGAACGGCGAGAAGTTGTCGCCGGGCGCACCGTCCTGGGTGCCGATTTCGATCCAGTCGTCGCCCTCGTTACCCGCCGTCTGCAGGTTGCCCTTGGCGCCATAGATGAAGTCGTTACCGGTACCACCGAAGGTTTCCGAAACGTCTTCGCCAGTGATGATGAAGTCGCTGCCGCCTCCGCCAAGGATCAGGTTGAAGCCGTTGCCGGCCTGGATGACGTCGTTGCCCTCGCCACCCTTGATGTTATCGTCGCCGCCGAGGTCAGTGATGATGTCGTCGCCGGCACCGCCATCGAGGTTATCGACGCCGTCGCCGCCTTCCAGGCGGTCATTGCCTAAATCACCCCAGAGGGTGTCGTCGCCGATGCTGGCGATCAGGATGTCGTCGCCGGCTGTGCCGCCGAGCACCACATGGTCGCCGCCGGTGTAGCGCAGGTAATTGGTGTCCGGCCCGACGGTATCCGGGTTGTCGCGGACCACCAGGGCCAGCAGCGGATTGTCGCCCAGCGGGTCATCGCGGCCGGTGGCACCCAATCCGGTGTGCTGCGCCAGCGGATTGACTTCGAGAATCCACGCCGGCGTGGAGAAGATATCCGCCGGAAGCCGGGTGATATCGGTGTTCTCCATCACCATCTTGGCAAAGGAGTTGTTCTCCATCTCGGTGAGGAAATTCAGCCCCGCCAGGCGGCTCAGGTAGTAGAAGCGGTCACCGTTCTGCAGCGCCTCCAGCTGGGTCTCGAAGACGAAGTTGAAAGTGGAGCCGAGCAGGCCGCCAAAGGGCATCTGCTTCTCGGCCAGGCCGCCGATCCAGAAGTCCACCAGGTTCAGGCCGGTTTCCACACCGAGCCAGGTGCCAGTACCGTTCAGGAATTCGAGACGGTCCACTGGAACGTTGGCCCCCGTACCCAGGACGATTGCCATCGCCGCGGCGCGCTTGGCTTCCAGGGTGGTTGCCCCGGTGATCGTGGAGTGCGTGCCGTAAGCGGCGATGAAGTTGATCAGGGACGTTTCATGCTTGAGGTTGCCCATGAAATCGACCCAGCTGGTGTAGGCCGCCAGCTGGCTGTCACCGGTCATCGCGTGGAATTCACGACGGGCGTCATTCAACGAAGGGATACCGGTGTCGCGGCCACGGGCGATGTTGATGGTGGCAAGGTCGAGCGGCAGGCCCAGCAGGTTGTTGCGCAGGGCTTCGGTCACGAACTCGTCGATTTCGTTGCCCCCCTGGCGGGTGGTACCGCGGATGATGGCACCGGCCGCCGCTTCCGGCGTCGCACCGCTACTGGCGAACGCCAGCGGATTGAGGAAGGCGGTGATCAGGCCGATCTCGCTGCTGGCGAAATTCGGGTCGAGACGATCGATGGTCTCGGTCAGCATGGAGTGACCGAAGCGATACACGGTGTGCGCGAACTCGGCGACGATGGCCGGGTTGATGGTGGCGTCGAAGCCATTGGGCGCCAGGAACGCGTCAACAGCGGGCTGCACCTTGCGGGCGAACTCTTCGAATACCAGGTGCTGGTACTGCATCTCGGTACCGAACTTGGCGGCCTGGAACAGACGCTCGCCGTTCCAGTTCAGCCCGTCCGGGGTCGCCGGCACGGCACCCACCGGAGTCAGCAACCACTGGTTGAGGAAGGCCAGGTCGCCGGAGGCCAGGATCACTTCCTTGGTGTGTTCGACCAGGCGGTTGTGCTCGGCGTGGAACACATGGTGAACGGCGGTCAGTCCGATGTTCTCGTTAGCGCGGCCATCGCCGGCCATGTAGTGGGCGTCCAGCAGCTCGTCGTCATAAGAACCCAGCGCGGGGGGCGGGCCTCCGGCGACTTCGTCTGCGTCGGCGATGAGCAACTGGTTCGGGGTAGCCGGATTACCGTCATGGTCGCCAAAGGGGTTGGCGGCGTGGGCGATGTCATCCAGGAAGGCATGGCCGGTACGGATCGCGCCCACCAGGCTGATGGGCGCCGCCGGGTTTCCCTCGACCAGCACGTTGCCGGGGAAGACCACCTGCGGGAAACCGTTGTCCCCCCTGATGAAATTGCCGTAGGCATCAGTGGCCAGCAGCGGAACGCTGCCCACGTCGGCGTCGGTCAGGTCGATGCCGAGGATGTCGCGAGCCTGGGCCTTGACCACCGCCCAGGTAGCCATGCCGCCTATTTCGACGTCATCTGCGGTACCGAAGGTGCCGTCGGCGCCCAGGTCACGGTTGGTAATCAGCCGGCCGGTAGAGACCGGGTCACCATTGGCGTTCAGCTCGTAGGCACGCAGGAACACCTGATGGGACGGGTGCGAGCTGTAGGTCTGGTTCTGGTCGACGAAGGGCGAGGTGGTGTTCTGGTTCAGGCCAGGGCCGCCGAACTGGGTGGCGCGGGTCAGGATCAGGAAGTTGGTCTGGCTGCCCGGAACGAAGAGCGGGTCGTCGTCCTGCAGCGGAATGAAGACAACTTCGTTGCCCCCCTTGGTCACCAGGTCCAGGCCATGGTCGAAGAACTGGCCGAAGAAAGTGAACCAGGTGTTGAAGGGAGCGGAGAGGCCTTCGTCCGGGGTGGTATTGGGCAGGAACAGCGACTGGCCGGCAGGTATGGGAACCCCGGCGAGGTCGAGCAGCGTGCCGACCGGGAATGCCACGCCGGAGACCGGATCAGTCTGGGTGCCGTCGGCCAGAACGCCGAACCCGGCATCGACGAAGGTCTGCACCGCCGCCGGGTTGCTGATGGTCTGGTCGACGATCAGGTTACTGATGGTCCGCGGCTGGGAGTCGATCACCGTACCGCTGCCTGCATAGGAGGTGCCGCCTTCTGCCGGACGGAATACCGGTTCCAGCATGCGCGGGAAGAGTTCATCGGCAGCGCCGGCGGTTTCCTGTCCGCTCAGTAGATGGTTGAAGGAACCGTCCAACGTGCGCAGGCCCCAGGGCACTTGCGAGTTAGGCACAAGGGACGACAGTTCCTCGCCGGCCGCGTGGGCCTCGGCGATAAGGATCTGCTGGAGAATGAACTCGAGGTCAGACTTGATGAAGTTGGCCATGTTGTTTACCTCAATCCGACAGCAATAAGTCAGGCCGAATCACGCCCACGCGGGTGCGATTCCACGTTTCGTCGAAGGAAAGCGATCAAGCCGGGCAAATCGCAGTCGCGGCCGAACCCGCCAAGCCTTGGAAGTGGCTCAGTTCCGACTGGATGGATTTGTCCCTCTCAGCGCCGTCGTTGAAGACGGCGCGCCAGCTCAGGCGTGAGGTGGTCCGTGGAAGCGGACGCGGGGGGCGGCAGAGGTCGATGGGCCGTTCGGCCCATTGCGCGAGACTGAATCGATGCTCATTACGGTGTTCTCCCTAGCACTCTTGTGGCCGGCGCCGCAGCTGCGTCCCTCAACGCCACTGCGTGCCAAAAAACAGTCATGCTTGTACACACCCTGACTAAAGCCCTGCCCCCAGACACTGTCAATAAAACGTCACAATGTATTACCAAATGTAAAAACGTCCCAACCAGCTGATTTAAAACGAATAACTACTAAATCCTCATTAACACCCGGTCATCAACATGCGGTAGCACTCTTCTTGTGGTCCTGGCACGGACTTACCAGGATCGCTGAAAGTGGCGATATAGAGCGGTCAAAGCCGAATTTCCCACTTATCAGCGGAATACAACCGTTGACTCAAATGGGAAATCCGGGCAATTCGGAGGCATCTTTCTTGCTTGGAAAATGCGGCGAAGAGGATGCTGGTGCCAGAAAGCCGACGATAGCTGCCTGACAGGCAAGAGAGTGCGAAATAGAGCGGCTACGACTGTTTTCCAGGCACAAGAAAAAGGGGGAAGCACTGCGTGCTTCCCCCTTCTTTATTACTGCAACTCGATTGGTGGCTGCCTCCTCAGCTGACGATGAAGTCTGCCTGGGTCACGGTGGTGGCATCCGCCACCCCCACCAGGGTGATGCTGTTGGCACCGATGGTGACCCGGGTGTCCGCCCCCAGGTCAGTGATCGCCACGTTCGCCGCGAAGGTGGCTGCACTGATGCCCAACGAGGCGATGTTCAGCAGGTCCTGGCCGCCGCCCGGGTTGGCATCGAAGCCCTGAATCGTGTCGTTGCCGAAACCCGCGGCAAACACAAAGGTATCGTCGCCGAGGCCGCCGATCAGGGTATCGTTGCCCGCCAGGCCATTCAGGGTGTCATTGCCTGCGCCACCGGTAATCCTGTTGGCCAGCGCATTACCCGTACCACTGAACGCACCCGCACCCGAGAACGCCAGGTTCTCGAGGTTGGCCCCCAGGGTGTAGCTCGCGTTCGTGGTAGTGACCGAGTCAATCCCTTCGCCAGCGAGTTCGTTCACAACATCCAGGCCGATAACGCCATAGCTGTCATTACCCGCACCACCCGCCAGCGTGTCATTGCCAGCGCCACTGTTGAGGGTGTCATTCCCAGCCCCACCCACCAGCGTGTCGTCTCCTGCGAAACCGTTCAGAAC
>NZ_SSOH01000048.1:0-29112 GCF_029873155.1 Pseudomonas sp. BN515
TCGACGTGGTGTTCATCCGTAAGACCGTGCGCCAGATTGATCTCAGGCAACCCAAGCCATGACCATCAACCCGTTACCCATGTCTCCCGACAAGCGTTACCCATGTATACCGGCTGAACACACGGCGCACCCTACCCGATCGCCTTCATCCTGCTAGCCCAAGCAGTCGAATCGTCACAGGCAGAGCCGATGACTCATGACCACGTCCTCAGGACGTGGTTTCCCAAGTTCAAATGAACTTCACGCCCGGCTTGGCTCGCTCATCGACGACCAGCTCAAAGATATCGGGTCGCGCGTAATGACCGGTCACGTCGAAGTCATAGCGCGCACGTACCAGGTCGGCTGTATCGATCTCCGCTACCAGCAGGCCGCGTTCTCCGGTTAGTGGGCCGGCCAGCACATCTCCCAGAGGGCCCACGATCACGCTGCCGCCGTTGATCAGCGGACGCTCTTCCGGCCAGTTCTCGACCTTGAGGCCGAGCGCCGAAGGTGAGTCCTGCACCTGGCAAGCACTAACGACAAAGCAGCGCCCCTCGCAAGCGATGTGGCGCATCGTGGCTAGCCACATTTCCCGCTCATCGACCGTGGGTGCGCACCAGACGTCGACTCCCTTGGCGTACATCGCGGTGCGTAGGAGGGGCATGTAGTTCTCCCAGCAAATGGCCGCGCCCAGTCGGCCAGACTCACCTTCCACCACGGGCAGGGTCGATCCATCGCCCTTTGCCCAGATCAACCGCTCGGTGCCTGTGGGCATCAGCTTGCGATGCTTGGCAACGAATCCTGCCTGGGGAGTGAAGAACAGCACGGAGCAGTAGAGGCTGTGGCCACTGCGCTCGATTACTCCAACCACCAGGTCGGCGCCAGTGCGTTCGGAAAGCGACGCCAGAGCATCAGTTTCAGTCCCGGGCACATCGATCGCGTTGTCATAGTAGTGGGCGAAGGCCTCGCGCCCTTCCGGCAGCCTGTAGCCGAGTTGGGTGCCAAATCGCTCGCCCTTGGGATACCCACCCAGCAGAGCCTCCGGCATGACCACCAGATTGGCGCCGGCTTCGCGAATGGCCGTTTCGTAGGAAAGAATCTGTTCGAGTGTGTCGGCCTTGCCGCCAGGTAGCGAGCCGATTTGTAGCGCAGCGACGATGGACTTGGACATGGGGTGACGCTCCTCGATGTGCGGTGGGGTTTCGCGCATTTTCAGGGTCGGAGAAACTATAAATAAATATCCAATCACTTCTAATTGATATGAGTCTCATGAATATCGCCGATGTAGATCTGAACCTGCTGAAGGTGTTCGAAGCGCTGTATGAGGAATCCAGCGCAAGCCGGGCAGCCCTTCGCCTTGGCGTCACCCAGTCGGCGGTAAGCGCGGCGCTTCGGCGATTGCGCGACGTCTATGGGGATGCGCTGTTTGTGCGAACCGGGCGCGGTCTGGCGCCCACGCTGCGGGCGAACCAGTTGCGGCCCCTGATTGGCGAGGCGCTTGGCAAATGCCGGCAGAGCCTTGCCTTACTGGCTCCCACTGCAAGCGATTTCGCCGGCCGTGCCGTCTCATTGGGTTTGTCGGATGATTTCGAAATCGCGTACGGGCGCCGGCTGATCGATGCTGTCCAGAAGCGGGCGCCGGGCTTGCGCTTGATCTTTCGTCAGACGCACAGCCAGATTGTCGCGGATGCCCTGCTTGACCGAAGTATCGACCTGGCGCTCACCGCTGGCGGATTCAACGCACGGATGCTCAGCCGAGAGATTCTTGCCGACGGAGGCTATAGCTGCCTGGTGGACGCTGGCAGCCTGGCGCCCGAGCAGATGGCCCTGGGCATCGATGAGTTCGTTGCCCGGGAGCACATCCTGATTTCGTCGGGTGGATTCATCGGCATAGTCGATGAGGCTCTGGCGGCTATTGGACTGACGCGCCGAGTCAGTGTTTCGACCACACACTTTGCCGCATTGCCTTGCCTGTTGCCCGGTACCGGAGCCGTGGCCACCATACCCAGCCATGCGGCCGACGAAATCGCCCGAGTGACAGGATTGGCCGCGCTGCCGTGCCCCCTGACACTGCCTCGTTATCCAATCGAACTGGGATGGAGAACGACGCCCCAGGTTGACCTCGCAATACAGCGGGTGAGAGAGGCTATAGTCGACTGCTTTCGGCCAAGCGCAGACATGAGCGACACCCATGGATAGTTTTTTGTGCAATGGTTTCCAGGGGCCGGGCTAACTCTCCTCCTGGCTGCGAGAAGCAACCATCGGCTTGGTTTCATTCGTGTCCGTGGAGTCTGTCATCGATCGGCGAAAACCCTTGATCGATTCACCCAGGTCACCGCCGAGGTGCCGCAGACGTTTACCGCCAAATAGCACCAGAGCGATCAGCAGAATGACTGCCCAGTGCTTCCAATCGAAAATGCCCATTTGCGGTTCTCCTCTCCAGGTCAAGTGATCTTGTGCCCGTGAGCCTGCCGGTCCGCGTGGTACGAAGAACGCACCAGGGGACCTGCCGCCACGTTCGAGAAGCCCATCTCGGCGCCCGGTTCGGCGAACCGCGCGAAGGTGTCGGGGTGCACGAAGCGTTGCACCGGCAGGTGACTGCGTGACGGTTGCAGGTACTGGCCGAGGGCGAGCATGTCGATCTCCATCGTTCAGAACAGGTCGCTACGTCTTACGCAAGAGCCGGGCCAGCTTGTGCAAGGTCGATTGGCGGGGGCGGGGGCTATGAAACGGCATCGTTGTAACACCTTACAGTTGTAAAGATCTTTACACCGCCAAGGCTGTCGGTAAGCGCAGCTGTCTTCTAAATCAATGGGTTAGCTTTTGGTATCGAGTGTGCAATGGGGAGTCTGGTAGCGCCGAGCTACCGAGTCCCCAACAACAACAATCGAGGCCCTCATGACCCCAAATTACAATCCGAATGGCGCTCTGCCCGGCATGCGCGGAATGCAACATATCGGCATCACAGTGCCAAACCTTTCAGAGGCCGTTGCCTTCTTCGTCGAGGTGCTTGGCTGCGAGCCATACTTCACGTTCGGTGAGTTCCGTTTTGAAGACGACTGGATGGAGCGGCATCTCAACGTGCATCCGCGAGCAGCCATTCGCGACTTCCAGATGGTTCGCTGCGGCAATGGCACCAACCTGGAGATTTTCGAATATTCGGCGCCAGACCAGAATCGCCGGTTGCCCCGTAACAGTGATGTCGGTGGTCACCATCTGGCGTTCTATGTCGACGATATGGCGGCTGCGGTCGACTACCTCAAGTCTCGTGGCGTACAGGTACTGGATACTCCATCGACCTTTACCGAAGGCCCAGCCAAAGGACTGACATGGGTGTACTTTCTGGCGCCCTGGGGCCTGCAGCTGGAACTGGTCAGCTTCCCCGATGGGATGGGTTATGAGAGAGGATTGACACGTCTTTTGTGGGATCCGCGCACGCCTGAGCACTGATTCGGCGCAAGTGCCCTGGCCGGTCGGCCAGGGCACTTGAGGTCATCGTTCAGCTGTCCAGGGCGTTAGGCGGAACGATGCGATGAAGTTTCATCCAGCGATACAGGGTCGGGCGCGACATACCCAACTCACGCGCCGCAGCGCTGACATTCCAGCGTTGTCGGCGCAAGCAATCTTCGATTGCACGCCCATGGGAGGTCTGCTGCTCTTGGTCCGGAAGAGAACTCGTGGCTGGTCTTGGATTGACGCTCGGCAGGCATTCTTCGGGCAGGTCGTTGACCGTGATTTCATCCGTCTCGGCAGTGGCCAGGGCAAATTGCAGCGCATTGCGTAACTCGCGAATATTGCCTGGCCAGGCGTAGCCGAGGAGAGCACTCATGGCGTCGCCCCGGATTCGAGCGGGACGTTGGCGTTGATCACAGAGCTCTCTGAATATGCGTTCTATCAGGTAATTCTTGTCGGCCCGTTCGCGCAGTGCAGGCAGGCGCAGGATTGCGCCATTGAGGCGGTAGTAGAGGTCTTCGCGGAACTCGCTTTGTTCGATCATTTGCCGCAGGTCGCGGTGACTCGCCGCGATGACACGGATATCGACCTTGATCGGCTTCTCGCCGCCCAGCGGCATCACTTCCTGCTCGGCAAGCACGCGCAGCAGCCGTGTCTGCAGGTGCAGTGGCATGTCACCGATTTCATCCAGGAAGAGCGTGCCGCCATCGGCTTGCTGGATCAGTCCTCGCATACCCTTGCTGCGTGCCCCAGTGAAGGTGCCGGGCTGGTAACCGAAGAGTTCGCTCTCGATCAATGATTCGGGCATCGCAGCGCAGTTGATGGCAACGAAGGGGGCTTTGCGCCTGTTGCTGCTGTCGTGCAGGGCGCGGGCAAGGCGCTCTTTGCCTGTACCGGTTTCGCCATTGAGCAGTACGTTCAGCGGCTCGCTGCACAGTCGCTTGGCACGTGCCAGCATTTTGCGCATGACAGGGTCGTCGTCGGCCAACTCGTCCAGTGGGCAGCTTTCCTGATTGGTGCGCTGGGCCTGAGGGGCAGCAGGCGCACGGCTGGGTTCCATCAATGCGGCAAAGAACAGGGCGTTCTGTCGGTGAGTGCGGAAGGCTCGTACTTGGTCGGGACTGGCGTGAGGAATGCTGAAGATATCTTCAGGCACGCAGTCGAACAGATCCTGGATGCCAATCCTTCTTGCCAGAGCCGACGGTCGCTCCGCCAACTGCAGGCCACAATCGCCGAGCAACCCCCGGGCCGCGGTGTTGGCTGCCAGAAGACTGCCGTCCCCGGCAAGCGCCAGCAGGTACTGGCGATTGATCAGGACGAACTCGCGGGATCGGTCGAAGCAGAGGATGTGCGCTTCACGGTAGCGGCGCAGGAAGTAGGCATCTTCGATCATCCGCGCGTACTGCTTGACCAGCTGCAGGGCAAATAGCTGCGAGTCCTTGGACGGCGGCGATTTCAATGCCGAGATATCAAGCACCGCCAACAGCTGCCCCTGGGGATTGAAGATGGGGACGGCAGTACAGGTCAGTGCGACGTGGTGAGCGCTGAAATGGTCATGATGGTGGCAGGTCAGCGGCTGCTGTTCCTTGATGCAGGTTCCCACCGCGCAGGTCCCGGCATGATCCTCACTCCAGTCGGCACCCAGATAAAGGCCGGTTTTGCGATGTGCCGCTTCATCCAGCGGATCACCGAGAAACTGTACGGTGATGCCCCGGTTGTCGGTGAGGAGTATGACGTAGCCAAGTTCGGCGATGTGCCTGTACAACTGCTCGACACCGGCACGCGCCACATTGATCAGCTCGTCTGCATGGTCCTGGTGTTCTCGCAATACCTGACGCGGGACGAAACGCGGAGGCGCTGGCTTTGCCGGATCCAGGCCGTAATCCTGGATACAGCGTTTCCAGGAGCGGGTGATGATGGATTCGTGCCCAGCACCGTCACTGGCGTAGGACAGCACGGTGTCGATATGCAGGCTGGGGGTCGAAATGATGCTCATGCGGCCTCCCGGACTCGAGGGTGAGGCGCCCGAGATCCGTGACGATCTTGTTCTTGTTGACCGGTTGCACAGGGAGCTGCCTGGCACCGGTGCAATCACCTTACGAGTTTAGCCATCCGACGTCACCTGCCTGTTAGTCGAGGTCAGACGCCTCTTTCTTACACCTGTAATACCCCGAACACTCGAAGGAGAGCATCGGGCTTTCTTCTCGTGGCTGAGAAATCCTTTTGATTCAGGGCCTTGAAGGATCATTCAACGGTTTGGCACGCATTCTGCGCCGCGCTACCCCGGCCCCCACCGGGGTACTACAACAAGAAACGAGGATGCTCGATGCTGCCTTACCTGCAACGGACCAGCCTGACTGGTCCCTCGTCACTCGACAACCGAACCTGGGCCGCTGCGTGGGGCCTCGTGCTGCTTGCCAGCGGACTCTCCGCAACGTGGCCGGCCAGGGCGTTGGATCTCGATGCCGGTGACTATGTGGCTGCACCTGCCGGAACCACCTTGGGCCTGCTCTACCTGCAAGGGGCCGAGCGTGATCGGCTGTACCGAGCTGGGCACAGCCTGCCCGACGCGCCGGGGCTGGACTCGGAGATCGGGATATTGCGCCTGGTCCACTATTCCGACATCGGGGGCTTTCGCGTGGCACCTCAAGTGCTGCTGCCATTCGGTCGTCTGGACGGACGCCAGGGTTTGGGCGACGCCAGTGGCCTGGCCGATCCCATCCTGGCCATGCCTCTCTGGCTGATCAATGAACCGGAGCGTCGCCGCTACCTGGGCATCACTCCCTATCTGTTCCTGCCCTTGGGCGAGTACGACGCCGATGACGATCTCAACCTGGGCGAGAACCGCTGGAAGCTGAACCTGCAGGCCGCCTACGTTACCGGGCTGACCGAAAACCTCTCTCTGGACCTGGCCGCCGATGTCATGTTTTACGGGCGCAACAACCATTACGGCAGCGGCCGCTGGACCCAGCGGCAGAAACCCAGCTACCAGTACCAGGGCTTCCTGCGCTACCAGTTGACCCCGCAGGCGGACGTGCGCGCCGGCCTGTCGTGGCTCGATGGCGGCGCTAGCCGCGTCGATGACCTCCAACTGGATGATCGCCAGGAGACCGGCAAGTGGAACCTTGGCTTCTCCTGGTTTTTCCTGCCGAAGACTCAGGTCGCGGCCACCTATGGGCGGGACTTCGCGGTGGAGAACGGCTTTCGCGAAGAGCACAGGCTGAACATACGCCTGATGCAGGTGTTCTGAACGGTCTGGACGGTCCGTTCTCTTGGGGCCCACGGGCCCCTTTTTTACGGGTTCTTCTCGGCAGGTCAGGGGAAGAGTCCATCACACCAAATTGACTTCCATGCGGCTGTAAACCGTTTGGAAGGATGCTTACAGGTGTAAAGCCTTCGCTTTACAGATCCTGCCTCCAAGACGTCTGGCTTTTTGGATAAATACTCATAAAAACAAATGGTTAGGGATAAGTCCCTGCATTGGCACACAAGCTGCTCCATGGCTATCGAGGGGCCGAAAAGGCACCCGGACGAATAACAACAACGTCGCCACACCTGTTCCCACCTTGCAGGCGTGCCGGCAATAGCCTGGAGCTCTGCCATGCATGACTCTTCCTCCCTGAGCGGTCCCCTGAGCCGCCGACGCTTCCTCAGCCTATCGGGTCAGTCCGCGCTGATCATCGGCGCTACCGCCGTCGCCGGCCAGCTCATCCCGGTCAAAGTCCTCGCCGACGACGTGCTGCCTCAGCTGCCCGCCGGGCTGCTGCGCATGGGCCGCGACATCTATCCCCACGACCGCCTCGGCGATGCGCCTTACGCCAAGTCGCTGTTCGAGCTGGTTGGCAAGAAGCCGGACCTGGTTCGTGAAGGCATCAACGCATTGCAGGCCCGCGCCCGAGCCGTGCATGACCGGGCCTTCGAGGACATCGCCAGCGAAGACGACCGCGTTGCGCTGTTGCGCGAGATCGAAACCACCCCCTTCTTCCGTGAAACCCGCAGCGCGCTGATGTTCGGCCTCTACGACAACAAGACCCTGTTCCCTCTGTTCGGCTACGAGGGCTCGTCGGTGGAGAAGGGCGGTTACATCGCGCGTGGCTTCAACGACCTCGACTGGCTCTGAGCGGCCACTCCCTTCGCGGCTCCATCCATTCCAACAATGAGGGTTAACCCCATGGCAGCGAAATTCTCCCAGGACGACAGCGACGTCGTCGTCATCATCGGTTCGGGCGCCGGCGGTGGCACGCTGGCCCACGCCCTGGCCCGGCAAGGTATCCGTACCGTGGTGCTGGAAGCTGGCAAGCGTTACGAGATGTCCGACATCGAGAACGATGAGTGGGCCATGTTCAACAAGATTTCCTGGCTCGACAAACGTATCGCCACCGGCGGTTGGGACGTGGCGCGCAACCATCCGAATCTGCCGGCCTGGATCGTCAAGGCGGTCGGCGGCAGTTCGGTGCACTGGGCCGGTGTCGCCCTGCGCTTTCGCGATTTCGAATTCCGCATGCGCACCGAGAATGGCGAAATCAAGGGCGCCAATATGCTGGACTGGCCGATCAGCTATGAGGAGCTGGAGCCCTGGTACGTCAAGGCCGAGAAGCACATGGGGGTGACTGGTCCGAGCACCGGGATGCCGTACCACCAGTGGCACAACTCCTTCAAGGTGCTGGCCGCCGGGGCCCAGCGCATCGGCTACAAGGAAATCCAGTCCGGACCGATGGCGATCAACACCCAGCCGTACGACAGCCGGCCGGGTTGCATGCAGATCGGCTTCTGCATGCAGGGCTGCCGCATCGGCGCCAAGTGGTCGACGCTCTACACCGACATCCCCCGCGCTGAGGCCACCGGCAACTGCGAGGTGCGCCCGCAGAGCATGGCGCTGCGTATCGAGCACGACGCCCGCGGCCGGGTCACCGGAGTGGTCTACGCCGACGCACAGGGCCGCCAACAACGGCAGAAGGCCAGAGTGGTGTGCGTCGCCGGCAACTCCATCGAGTCGCCGCGCCTGCTGCTCAACTCGGAATCCTCGATGTTCAAGGATGGCCTGGCCAACTCCTCTGGCCAGGTGGGGCGCAACTACATGTGCCACACCACCGCTGGGATCTATGCGGTTCTTCCCAAACCGGTTCACATGTACCGGGGGACCACCTGCGCCGGGATCATTTCGGACGAGTCCTACAACAACACCTCGCGCGGCTTCGTAGGCGGTTACCGGCTGGAAATCCTCTCTCTCGGCCTGCCGTTCATGTCCGCCTTCCTCGACCCGACCCCGCAGGGCTGGGGCCGTGCCTTCACAGCGAAGATGGAGCGCTACGACCACATGTCCGGCGTCTGGCTGTGCGGCGAGGACCTGCCCATGGAGAGCAACCGCATCACCCTCCACGGCACCGAGAAGGATCAGTACGGCCTGCCGATTCCGGTGGTGCACAAGGACGACCATCCCTTCGACAACGCCATGCGCGACCACGGCGTGGAGCAGACCCGCAAGTGCTACGAGGCGGTCGGCGCCACGGAAGTCATCCGCCTGCCGTCCTACCCGGCCAGCCACAACATGGGCACCAACCGCATGAGCGCCAAGGCCGCCGACGGCGTGGTGAACAAGTGGGGCCAGAGCCACGACATCCCCAACCTGTTCGTCTCCGACGGCAGCCAGTTCACCACCAGCGGCGGGCAGAACCCGACGTTGACCATTGTCGCCCTGGCCCTGCGCCAGGCCGAGCACATCGGCTCGCTGCTCAATCAGCGCGCCCTCTGAGGAGCCGACTCCATGACCACACCCAGTGACGACCAGCGCCGCTGGATGCTCGAGCAGATGCTCGTCAGCCGCTACCTGGAAGAGTCCATCGAACGCATCTACATGGAAGGCAAGACGCCGGTCTTCAACATGGCCAACGGACCCGTCCCCGGCGAAATGCACTTGTCCAACGGCCAGGAACCTTGCGCCGTGGGTGTCTGCGCCCATCTGACGGCCGAAGACATCGTCACCGCCACCCATCGTCCGCACCACATAGCCGTGGCCAAGGGCGTCGACCTGGACGAGATGGTCGCCGAAATCTTCGGCAAGAAGACCGGACTGTCCGGTGGCCGGGGCGGCCACATGCACCTGTTCGACGCCAGGGTGAATTTCTCCTGCTCCGGCATCATTGCCCAAGGCATGGGCCCAGCCGTGGGGGCCGCACTGTCGCGCCAGCTGCAGGGCAAGTCCGGCGTCGCCGTGGCCTATCTGGGCGAAGGCGCTGCGAACCAGGGCGCCTTCCACGAAACGCTGAACCTGGCAGCACTGTGGAAGCTGCCGGTGGTGTTCGTCATCGAGGACAACGCTTGGGGCATCTCGGTGGCCAAGGCCGCTTCCACCGCCATCGAGCGCAATTACTTGCGTGCCGCCGCCTACGGCATGCCCGGCGTGTTCGTCCCCGGCAACGACGCGGACGCCATATTCGCTGCCGCCGGTGAGGCCATCGCCCGTGCCCGCGCTGGGGAAGGGCCGACCCTGATCGAGATCGAGACCCACCGCCTGGCCGGCCACTTCATGGGTGACGGCGAAACCTACCGCCCGGCCGGCGAGAAGGAGGCCCTGTTGGCCAAGGACCCGATCCCCACCTACCGCCAGCGTCTGCTGGAGCTGGGTGTGCTGGACGAAATCGCCGCAGCCGACATCGACGAGCGTGCCCGCAGCCGTGTCGATGCCGCCGTGCGGTTCGCCCGCGACAGCGCTTATCCGGCACCGGAAGAAGCGTTGGAAATGGTGTTCGTGTGAACGGAACTCGGCATAACAACGACAAAACGGAGACCGATATGTACCGACAACCAACCATGAAGGCGGCCGTCTGGCACGGCCGCCGCGACATCCGACTGCAGGATGTCGCCCTCCCGCCGCAACCGCAGGCCGGCTGGGTGCAGATCCGCGTCGAGTGGTGCGGTATCTGCGGCTCGGACCTCCATGAATACCTGGCCGGTCCGGTATTCATTCCCACCGACACAGCCCATCCGCTCACCGGCCTGAAGGGCCAGTGCATTCTCGGTCACGAGTTCTGCGGCGAGATCGTCGCCTTGGGTGAGGGTGTCTCGCATTTCGCCGTGGGCGAGCGCGTCGCCGCCGACGCCTGCCAGCACTGCGGCCAATGCTGGTTCTGCCAGCAGGGCCAGTACAACCTGTGCGAGAACCTTGCCTTCACCGGGCTGATGAACAACGGCGCCTTTGCCGAACGTGTCAACGTTCCCGCCAACCTGCTGTACCGCTTGCCGGAAGGTTTCCCCACCGAAGCCGGTGCGTTGATTGAGCCCCTGGCGGTGGGCATGCACGCAGTGAAGAAGGCGGGCAGCCTGCTCGGCCAGACGGTGGTGGTGGTCGGCGCCGGTACCATCGGACTGTGCACCATCATGTGCGCCCGCGCCGCCGGCGCGGCGCGAATCATCGCCCTGGAAATGTCCACGGCGCGCAAGGCCAAGGCCCTCGAAGTGGGGGCCACTGAAGTCATCGACCCCAGCCAGTGCGACGCCATCGCCGCCGTACGCGAGCTCACCGAGGGCTATGGCGCTGCCGTGTCCTTCGAGTGCATTGGCCACAAGGCCACCGCCAAGCTGGCCATCGATGTCATCCGCAAGGGTGGCCGTTGCGTGATGGTGGGCATCTTCGAGGAACCCAGCGAATTCAACTTCTTCGAGATAGTCGCCACCGAGAAACAGGTCATAGGCGCGCTGGCCTACAACGGGGAGTTCGCCGATGTGATCGCGCTGATTGCCGACGGTCGCCTGGACGTCACGCCGCTGATCACCGGGCGGATCGAACTTGAACACATCCTCGAACAGGGCTTCGAGGAACTGGTGAACAACAAGGACCAGAACGTGAAGATCATCGTCAGGCCGAGCGCGCCTGCCGCTGCCCGTCACTGATCCCATAGACGGAGGAATCGAGAAATGTCCGCAGCGATCAAAGAACGCAAACTCACCATCGCCCGTGCCATGGCCGAGGCGGTGGCCCAGGAAATGCGCCTCGACCCGCGCGTATTCGTAATGGGTGAGGATATCGGCCAGCTCGGCGGGGTGTTCGGCAATACCCGTGGCCTGCACGAAGAGTTCGGGAGCGCGCGCATCCGCGACACGCCGATTTCGGAAACCGCCTTTATCGGCGCCGCCGTGGGCGCGGCTTCCGACGGAATGCGGCCAATCGTCGAGCTGATGTTCGTCGACTTCTTCGGCGTGTGCATGGACGCCATCTACAACCTGATGGCGAAGAACACCTACTTCTCCGGCGGCAAGGTCAGCGTGCCCATGGTGCTGATGGCTTCCACCGGCGCCGGCTATTCGGACGCCGGCCAGCACTCCCAGTGCCTCTACGGCACCTTCGCGCACCTACCGGGGATGAAGGTGGTGGTGCCGAGCAACGCCTATGACGCCAAGGGTCTGATGACCGCCGCCATCCGCGATGACAACCCGGTGATCTACCTGTTCCACAAGGCCCTGCAGGGCATGGGCTGGCTGGGTACAGAGAAGGGCGCCACGGTGGCGGTGCCGGAAGACCCCTATACGGTGGAGATCGGCAAGGCGAAGACCGTGCGTGAGGGCCGCGACGTCAGCATCGTCAGCCTCGGCGCCGGTGTGCACCACGCACTGCGCGCCGCCCAGCAACTGGAGCAGCAGGGCGTCAGCGCTGAAGTGGTGGACCTGCGCAGCCTCGTGCCGCTGGACCGCGAGCACGTCATCGAGTCGGTACGCAAGACCGGGCGGCTGATTGTGGTCGACGAGGACTACCACAGCTTCGGTGTCAGCGGCGAAATCATCGCCAGCGTCGTCGAGCACGATATCGGCATGCTCAAGGCGCGGCCGCAGCGGGTCGCCTTCCCCGATATCCCGATTCCCTTCACTCCGCCCATGGAGCAGTGGGCACTGCCTTCCGCCGCCAAGATCGTCGCGGCCTACCAAAACCTGAAGAACGAGGAATGACACCATGTCTAACCCAATCCTGATTCCAACCGACCTCTGGGAAGGCGATGCCGAAGCCGTGATCACCTCCTGGCTGGTCAGTGATGGCGCCGAAGTTGGCCAGGGCGACCTGGTGGCCGAGATCATGTCCGAGAAGGCGCAATTCGAGATCGAGGCTCCGGCTTCCGGCTTGCTGAAGATCCTTGAAGAAGAAGACGCGGTGGTCGGCAAGGGCGCGACCATCGGATTGGTGGAGTGAGCCATGGGGCAAATGCAGACTCCAGCTGCCGGTACCGGTAGCACCGTGCCCTTGAAAGGCATGCGCAAAATGATCGCTGCGAAGATGAGCGAGAGCCTGCAGACTGCAGCACAACTCACTCACCATGCCGAGTGCGAACTGACTGCCCTTCAGGCTAAAAGAGCGGAGCTGAAGGCTGCGGGTAGCGTGGTGTCGCTCCAGGACCTGCTGCTGTTCGAGATCGTACGAACCCTGAAGGACCACCCGGGACTCAATGCGACCCTGACGGATAATCAGATCACGCGGCACGGTTCGGTGCATTTGGGGTTGGCGATCCCGCTGCCGGACGATCTCCTGGTGGCGCCTGCGCTGTTCGATGCCGATCAGCTGGATGCGGAGGGCCTGGCGCTGGCACGCCGGGCCCTGGTGGACAAGGCACTGTCCGGCAAACTCTCGGTGAAGGAGCTAACGGGTGCCACGGTGACCGTGACCAACCTGGGGCTGTCGCGGGTGCGTTTTTTCACCCCCATTCTCAATGTTCCCCAGGTGGCCATCATCGGACTAGGAGGCGTCCAGCGTCGACTGCA
The DNA here is from genome assembly GCF_029873155.1 of Pseudomonas sp. BN515. Lineage (NCBI taxonomy): Bacteria > Pseudomonadati > Pseudomonadota > Gammaproteobacteria > Pseudomonadales > Pseudomonadaceae > Pseudomonas > Pseudomonas sp. BN515. Next base: position 13,177 of record NZ_SSOH01000048.1, read on the forward strand.
ACGGGACACCGATGGTTCTTTGGTGGAGCGCGATTTCATGGGTCTTTCGCTGACCTTCGATCACCGGGCTGTCAACGGCGCACCTGCCGCGGACTTCATCGATGACCTGTGCCAGCGAATCGAAGGAGGCGAGCTGTCATGAGCCAGATCTGGCGTGTCAGTGTCGAGGCTGGCCTGGAAGCTGAGCGGCAGCTGTTCGACCGTGTGCACGCCGGCGAGGAAGAGTGGGGCGTGTTGTTATGGCGGCCCTCTGATTCCGCTTTGGTCATGCCCCGCAGGCTTAGCCGGCTTCCGGGGTTCATGGCGGCGGACATCAGCTGTGCCGCGCTGGGCTGGCCCATCGCATTGCGAGACACCGGTGGCGAACCGGTACCGCAGTCGCCGGCGGTGCTCAATGTGGCCTTGGCCTACGTCGTGCCGCTGGAGGAAGACGAACAGTCGCGGATAGAGGCTGCCTATCTGCGACTGTGTGAACCCATCTGCCAGTGGTTGAGCGGCATGGGGCTGCTACCTGGTCTCGGGGAGGTTCCCGGCGCGTTCTGTGACGGTCGGTTCAACGTGACCCTGGGGCGCCGCAAGCTGGTGGGAACCGCGCAACGTTGGCGGCGGCGTGCAGCAGATAATCGCCTGGTGGTGCTGGTTCATGGCGCAATCCTGTTCGAGGACCAGCGAGAGGCCATGGTCGATGTGGTCAATCGCTTCTACCAGAGCTGCGGTCTGGAGCAACGATGTCGAGCCGCCAGTCACGTGTCTCTGGATGAGTGGTTGGCTCCGGTGTGGCAGGAAGCGAAAAGCCTCGCTGGCTGGTTTGAAACTCCTTGGGAGGCTTGGTCACCCAACAGGGGGGCTGGCAATCAGATAGCTTTCTGTTGATCCGTCGCCTGGTTTCCAAGCAAAGCACGATCCTCAAAGAACGTTCCTGTCGTAGTGGGCGCAAGGAAGCGCCTGCTATGGGCCCCGGCCAGGTATAAACGGCGCAGGCAGCGGATACAGGCGGTTGGGCAGTTTCCCTGGTCCCCAGAGCCGACTGGGCGCGTGGTGCATCAATGGTCAGGCTGCACTTTATGCGCCCGTTCAGTACCACCCTCAGGACCGCGGGTCGAGCCCGAAGACGCGGAGCTCTTGCTCGCACCGGCAGGCCTTCGCAATGCGCGCGGCCCACGCGACGGCCTCCTCGCGCGAGGGCAGTTCGAGCACGGTGAAGCCGCCGTCAAGCGAGGGCGCCCAAGGGTAGCCGCCCTCGGTGACTGACCCGTCGGCTGAGACGAGCACGGGCGGCGCGTCTTCGTCGATGCCGCCGGCGAATACGTAAACGCCAGCGGCCTTCGCCTCTTCGATCACGGTGTGCGCGTCGCGGCCCACCGCCTCCAACTCGCCCTCGGGCACGACCATCGCCGCACTGGGAAAGGAGATCAGGTACTTGGCCATGGTGCGCTTTCCTTGGAGATTGATGACGGTGGTGACGTGCGTGTGCGGCCTGACTACATGGCATTGCTGAGGGCGGGCCGCGGCATTGGCTCTCCCTTAGCAGGCGGACAGCGAACGCGTTTACTCATCAGTCTAGCCCGTCATGATGCAGCTCCTTGCCGGCGCCTCAAGCCGAAGCAACCCACTCGGCGCCGCGCTCGGCGATCATGATCGAGGCCGCGTTGGTGTTGCCGCCGACCAGCGTCGGCATGACCGAGGCATCGATCACCCGCAGGCCATCGATGCCTTTCACGCGCAAGCGGCTGTCGACCACGGCCATTTCGTCCTGGCCCATCTTGCAGGTACCGACCGGGTGGTAGATGGAGTCCGTACGTTTGCGCAACAGCTCGATCAGTTGCTCGTCGCTGTGCAGGTCCTTGCTGTAGAGGTCCTTGAGGCCGAAGCGCGCCATGGGGGCCTGGCTGACGATCTCGCGGGCCATGCGATAGCCCTTGAGCAGCGTCCGTACATCATCGTCGTGGCCGAGGAAATTCGGGTCGATACGCGGTGCCGCGCTCGGGTCGGCGGAGGCCAGTCCCACGTTGCCGATGCTCTTGGGCCGCAGCACGCAGACGTGGCAACTGAATCCATGCCCCCAGTGGAACTTGCGGTTGTGGTCGTCCACCGAGCCTATCACCGAGTGCAACTGGATATCCGGGCGCGCCAGGTTCGCATCGGTCTTGAGGAAGCCGCCACCTTCGGCGCAGTTGCTCGACAGCGGGCCACGCCGGCGGCGCAGGTAATCGAACAGCGCCTTGCTCATTTTCGGCGTGCCACTGACCGACACGCCCAGCAGCGAGGTGTCGCTGCTCTTGTAGCAGAGCACGACGTCCGGGTGGTCCTGCAGGTTTTGGCCGACGCCCGGCAGCTCGTGCTGCACGGCAATGCCCTGGGGCTTGAGTTCCGCCTCCGGACCGATGCCGGAGAGCATCAGCAGGTGCGGACTGCCAAAGGCGCCGGCGGCCAACAGGACTTCCTTGCGCGCCTTCAGTTGCAGGTGCACGCCGTTGACCCGCACCTGGACACCGACGGCCTGTTTGCCTTCGAGCAGGACGCGCTCGGCGTGGGCACCGGTCAGCACGGTGAGGTTGCTACGTTCACGGATCGGTTTGAGGAAGGCCGTGGCGGTGCTCCAACGGCGGCCGTCGCGGATGGTCACGTCGTAGTAGCCGACACCTTCCTGCTGCGTGCCATTGAAGTCGGGATTGAAGCGGTGGCCGGCGTTGATCGCGGCTTCGACAAACGCCTCGGTTGCGGTGTGGCGATGGGCTCGGCTGACGTACAGTTCGCCGTCCCCGCCGTGGTATTCGCTGCTGCCGCTGTGGTGCATCTCGCTCTTGCGGAAGTAGGGCAGCACATCGGCGAAGGACCAGCCATCGTTGCCCAGCGCCTGCCAATCGTCGAAGTCACTCTGGTGACCGCGGATGTAGATCATGCCGTTGATCGAGCTGCTGCCACCCAGCACCTTGCCGCGCGGCTGGTAGCCGAGACGCCCGCCCAGTCCCGGTTGCGCGACGGTTTTAAAAGCCCAGTTGACGTGGCGGGTCGGCAGGATCGCCGCCATGCCGACCGGAATATGGATCAGTGGCGAGCTGTCTTCGGGGCCGGCTTCCAGCAGGCAGACGCGGGTATCCGGATTGGCGCTCAGACGATTGGCCAGGACGCAGCCGGCAGAGCCGGCGCCAACGATGATGTAGTCGAATTCCATCTTTGCGGGTCTCGAATAGGTGGGCCAGGAAGGAGGTGGGCAGCTTGATTGCCGGCCCGTTAGCCATCCCAGTCCGTGTGGTCGTTGACGAAGCGCAGGATGCGCTGGGCGGCTGCACGGGCCTGGGGCAGGGCAGCGATCATCTGGAAGACATGGGGAAGCCGCTGCCAGATCTCCAGCTGCACCCGCACACCGGCGGCGTCGGCCAAGGCTGCGGCCCGCACGGAGTCATCCAGCAGCATTTCCGTGCTGCCCACCTGGAACAGCAGCGGGGGAAGGCCGCTGAAATCCCCGAACAGGGGCGATACCGACGGTTGCGAATAGGTCTCGGCGGGTGCGTAGAAACCACGGATTCCAACCGCGAAGGCCAGGTTGAAGATCGGGTCGTGCGGCGCATTTCCCAGCGCGCTTGTGCCACTGAGGGTGAAGTCCAGGAAGGGCGAGAGCAGCACCGCGCAGCCAGGCAGCGGCCGGTCGGAAGCCTTGAGGTGCTGCAGTGTGGCCATGACCAGGTTGCCACCCGCGGAATCGCCGGCGATGACGATGTCCTTGGCCTTGATGCCCTGATCCAGCAACCACTGGTAGGCGGCAAGGCATTCTTCCAGTGCAGTGGGATAGGGGTGCTCGGGAGCCAGACGGTAGTCCAGCATCAGCGCCCGGGCTTTCAGGGGCTGACACCAGGACGCCACCATGGCGGCGTACACATCGGGCGTGTAAGCCACGAATGCGCCGCCGTGGATATAGAGCAGTACCCGTTCCTGGCGGCAACCCTTGGGCGACAGCCACTGGGCAGCGACACCGTTGCAGTCCACGCTTTCGCGTTGCACGCCAGCCAGGGCACGGGGCGCCTGGCGATTCAGCTGGCGGAATTTTTCGCGCAGTTTCGGAATGTCGATGTGCAATCCATGCCGCGACTTCACCGAGAGGCGCAGCAGCAGATTGAGCAGCTCGCTGGTCCAGCGGCCCCGGGTTGGATGGATGACATGAGTGAAGGCCTGGGCATTCGTCGTCATGGCGCTACCTCAGGCCCGGGCCGGGTTGGCGGTCGGCCAGCGGTACCCGCGCAGCTGTTCACGCAATTGCACCTTGCTGATCTTGCCGGTCGCGGTATGTGGAATTTCGTCGACGAACACCACGTCATCGGGAATGCAGAACTTGGCGACCTTGCCCGGGTACTGGGCCAGGATGTCCTCGCGGCTGACGCCCTGGTCCGCTTTTTTCACGACCACCAGTAACGGGCGCTCATCCCATTTCGGATGTGCGATGCCCAGCGCAGCCGCTTCGGCGACCGCCGGGTGGCCCATGGCAATGTTTTCCAGATCGATGGAGCTTATCCACTCGCCACCGGACTTGATGACATCCTTGGAGCGGTCGGTGATCTGCATGAAACCGTCCTGGTCCAGGGTGGCCACATCGCCTGTCGGGAACCAGCCGTCCAGCAGCGGGCTGTCATCCTTGCGGAAGTACTGGCTGAGAACCCAGTGGCCGCGGACCAGCAGAGCGCCCGAGGTCTTGCCATCGCGAGGCAGGGCGTTGCCGTTGTCGTCGACGATTTTCAGGTCGATGCCGAATGGCGGGCGGCCCTGCTTGACCTCGATGGCGAAGCGCGCCTCCTCGCTCAGTTTGAGGTGCGATTCCTTGAGCGTACTGACGGTGCCCAGCGGCGACATTTCCGTCATGCCCCAGGCATGTTGAATCTTGATGCCGAAGTCTTTCTCGTAACTCTTCATCAGGGCCGGAGGGCAAGCCGCGCCGCCAACGACCATGCGCTTGATGCTCGACAGTGCCGAGCCGCTCTTCTGCATGTACTGCAGCACGGCCAGCCACACGGTGGGTACGCCGGCGGAGAAGGTGACGCCCTCATTCTCGAACAGCTCGAAGACGCTTTCGCCATCCAGGGCGGCGCCCGGAAACACCAGCTTGGCGCCCACCAGTGGCGCCGAGTATGGAAGGCCCCAGGCATTGACGTGGAACATGGGCACCACGGGTGCGATCACGTCACGCCCGGAGAGGGCGAGGGCGTCAGGTAGCGAGCTGGCGAGGGCGTGCAGCAGGGTCGAGCGGTGGGAGTAGAGCACGCCTTTGGGATTGCCCGTGGTTCCCGAGGTGTAGCAAAGGGCGGCCGCCGAGTTTTCATCGAGCTGTGGCCACGCAAAGTCTGCGGACTCTTCGGCCAGCAGGTCCTCGTAGCAGAGCAGGTTCGGGATGTTCAGGGCCGGCATGTGCGCAGGGGCGGTCATGGCGACCCAGTACTTCACGCTCGGGCAGTGCGCTGCGATGGATTCGACCAGTGATGCAAAGCTCAGGTCGAAGAACACGACGCTGTCTTCGGCATCGTTGGCGATCCAGGTGATCTGTTCCGGGAACAGGCGTGGATTGATGGTATGGGTGATCGCTCCCATGCCCGAGATCGCGTAGTACAGCTCGAAGTGGCGATAGCCGTTCCACGCCAGGGTGCCGACGCGGTCGCCCTGCTGAACGCCGAGCTTCTTCAGCGCATTGGCGGCTTTCCTGGCGCGCTGATGCGCGTCGGCATAGGTATAGCGGTGAAGCGTACCTTCGACGGTGCGGGAAACGATTTCAGTGTCGCCGTGATAGCGCTCTGCATGTTCCAGCAGGGAAGAGACGATCAGCGGCAGCTTCATCATTTGACCGTGCATGCTTACTCCCCCTGAGCTTCACGAGTGATGATCACGGGCTTCGCGTCTCGAGATACGGCCAATGGCGTGACGTTGGAGGAGGGCGTGCTCGCTTTTCTGGCGGGCAGGAACTCCAGGCGGCTGTCCTCGACGGCGTCTTTGAGCAGCATCTTCTTGTCCGGGCCGTAGTTCATGGCGACCTGCCAGGGATAGGTTTTCCCCTGGCGCGGCAGGAACTGCTGATCGCGCTGGATATAGCCCGACTTCATCGAGTGCATGATGCTGTGGGGAGTGGAGTTCTCGCCGTTGTCGTGCGGGATGACGACTTCAAGACGGTTCTTTTCCATGTAGGAGAACAGGCGGCACAGGTACTGCGCCGAGACGCTGACCTTCAGGGTCCAGGCCGCGTTGGTATAGCCGAACAGCCAGGCAATGTTGGGCAGGTCTTCCAGCAACACGCCCTTGTAGGTCATCCGATCGCCAATGGCGCGCGGTACGTCATCCACCGACAGCTCCATGCCGCCAAGTAGCTGCAGTTGCAGGCCGGTCGCGGTGATGATGATGTCCGCTTCCAGCTCCTTGCCGGATTTCAGCAGGATGCCTTTCTTCGTGAAGCGCTCGATCTGGTCGGTCTCGACGGAGGCCTTGCCATCGCGAATGGCCTTGAACATGTCCCCACCGGGCACGGCGCAAAGGCGTTCGTCCCAGGGCATGTACTTGGGCGTGAAATGGCGCATGTCGACGTCCGGACCAACCTGCTTGCGCACGTGGGATAGCAGGAAGCTGCGCATCAGCTTCGGCCAGCGCCGGCAGACCGCGTAGATGGCGCGGTACATCAGGATGTTGCGTTTACGGGCCAGTTTGAGCGCCCACTCGCTCGGCATGATGCGAGACAGCGCGAGCGTCAGTACATCATTGGACGGCAGCGCATAGATGTACGAAGGCGAGCGTTGCAGCATGGTGATGTGCCTGGCGGTGTTCGCCATGGCTGGAATCAGCGTAGCGGCGGTAGCCCCGCTGCCAATCACAACGACCTTCTTGCCCTTGTAGTCCAGGTTTTCCGGCCAGTGCTGCGGGTGGATCTTGATGCCTTTGAAGCTTTCCTCCCCGGGGAATTGGGGCAGGAAACCGTCATCCTGGTTGTAGTAGCCGGTGCAGCACAGCAACTGCTTGCAGCTGTAGGTGCGCACAGTACCGCTGGGCTCGTGCAGGGCGGTTAGCTGCCACAGTCGCAATTCACTGGACCAGTTGGCGCGCGTGACCTTCAGGCCATATTGGATTTTGTCGGTGATGCCGAACTCGGCTGCGGTGTTCTGGATGTAACGGCGAATCTCGGCGCCGTCGGCCAGTATCTTCGGGCTGTTCCAGAGGCGGAACTTGTAGCCATAGCTGAGCATGTCCGAATCGGAGCGAATTCCCGGGTAGCGGAAGAGATCCCAGGTCCCGCCGATACGCTCGCGGCGCTCCAGAATGGCCAGGCTCTTGTTCGGGAATTCTTTGGTGAGATGGCAGGCAGTGCCAATGCCCGACAAGCCGGCGCCAATGATCAGGATGTCGAAATGGTTGTTGCTCATATGGATCTCCGTGCTCATCGAGGTAAGCAGGGCAATTGATTGATGGAGTCGGCTTAGCCCTGGAGGCGTCCCATGAACAGCGATGCTCGGTGAGCTGCAATGGCGAGGTGCGCACTGCCCGAACGGTCCAGGAAAGCGGTCGCAGGTGCATTGGGCAGGGCAAGGGGGATGGCGATGCCGGCGTCGGCATGGGGAAGGTTTGTGGCGTCTTTCATGAGCTGAGCTCCTGAAGCTTTTGTTGTTTTGCTGGACTGTAATCCGCTGCAAAAATTTACGCAACAGATGTTATGCAAATAAATCGTTACGTAAAATAAGGCCGACCTGCGGTTGCAGGGCGTGCGTGTTTTGCAGCAGGCGTTGCGCGGGTGGGAGATGGCGAGCGTCCCTGCCCGCCAGCGGGTCAGTGGGCGCTGTGGGGTTGCGTTGGCGCCAGTCCGGATAGGTAGTGGGCGGTGGCCTTGAGCTCCTCATCCGAAAGCGAGCTGGCCATCGCGTTCATGGCCTTGGCGGGGTCCTGGCGCTGGCCGTGCTTGAATGCCTTCAACTGATCCGAGAGATAACCCTCGCCCTGGCCGGCGATACGGGGTCCGAGCGGGCTGCCGGAGAGGCTTTCTCCGTGGCAGGCAATGCATCCTCTGACGGCTACCACTGCCTCTCCGCGTTTTGCCAGGGCGTCGTCCCGCTCAGGTGCCTCCGTCGTTTCCGGCCGCTGGCGGGAGAAGTAGTCCGCCAGGGACTTGATCTGCGTATCGCTCAGGTTCGCCGCCAGCGGCCCCATCTGCGCGCTGTGCCGCCGACCCTCCGCGAAGGCATGCAACTGCGCTTCGATGTAGGCCGCTGGCTGGCCGGCGAGAGCGGCGTACTGCGCATCCCGGGGCTGGCCGTTGACGCCGTGGCAGAGCGCGCAGGAATCCTGGACCTGCGGCCAGGCGCCGCCATTGGCTTCGTAGCTGGCGTAGTACCGGTCGAGGGCGTCCATGAAGCGATAACCAGCCAGCAGTTCCGGCCCAACCGTGGCTGCCGCTGCTGTCAGTCCTGCCGCCACTAGTGCGCCGACGATAAGAAAAGCTCGTTTCATCATGCGCTCCTCCTGGCTTTTACCAGCGCCTGGAGCGCCTCGAGTGCTGCCCGGTGGCCGGAGCGCACTGCGCCGTCCATGGAGCTGGTCCAGATATCGGCCGTTTCGGTACCGGACCAGATCAGGCGACCGACCGAGGGTTTCAGGTACTGGCCCCATTTCGTCAGGAAGCCCGGCGGGATGGAGCCGACGCAGGTCAGGGTCCAGGGGTCGACCTTGCCCCAGTCATGGTCGTGGAACTGGGTGGGGTGCAGCGCCTCGTCGCCCAGTACCTCGGCGTAGATGGCCGACAGGGTGCTCTCGGCGCGCTTGGGATCCTGGGGCAGTTGTGCGGTCCTGACGAAGGCGCTGAGCACGCCGACGCTGCCGTCCGGCGGCGAGTTGTCGTAGGAGAGGATCAGCGGTCCATCGGCCTGGGTGATCTGGCCGTTGAGGCCCTGTTCCCGCCAGAACGGACGCGGATAGACATGCACGGTCTTGCGCATGGGGGCGTGGGAGGGCCAGAGGCGGTGCAGCTCTGCGCGTCCTTCGGGAAGCGGTGGGTCGAAGGTGATCTGGTTGCACAGCGCCGGGTGCAGCGCGGCGATGACCTGGCGGGCGCGGATGATGCCCTGGTCGGTATGGATTTCGACGATTTCGCTGTCCCAGCCGACGATCTTGCGCACCGGGCACGAAAGCCGGACCTTGTCGCCCAGCGCTTGCGCCATCCGCGTGCTCAGGATCTGCGAGCCGCCGACGAAGCGGGTTTCCTGGGCGCCGCCCTTGAACCCCTCGAGCTTTTCCATGCTGCAGTCGGCGGAGTTGATGAGGGAGAGGTAATGCAGCAGCGCCAGGTTCGAAGGGGGCGTGCCGGTGGTCAGTCCGATGGACGAATCGAAGCTGAGCCTGGCCACGTTGTCGAGCCCCTGCTGTGAGAGCCACTGTCCGACCGACAGTTTGTCGAGGGAGGCTGCCTCCGCTGCCGTCCAGGGCTCCTTGCTGGGAACGCCCCGCGCCAGTTCATTGAGCTTTTCCGTGATCGGAGAGCCTGAGCCCTGCCTATCGGACAGGTCCTCCTCGTACCTGGCGCCGCCCACCAGGTACACGTTCTTGCCCTGGTAGTAGGTGGGGAAGGTATCGACCTCCAGTTCGCGGGCCAGGTCGAAGATGGCGGTCTGGCCGGGGCCGATCCATTGGCCGCCGGCTTCCGAGACGACGCCGTTGCCCAGGTCGTGGTTGAGGGTGCGCCCGCCCACGCGGTCCCGGGCCTCCAGCACGGTGAAGGAGTCGCAGCCTGCCCGCTTCAGGTCCCGTGCGGCGGTGAGGCCCGCCAGCCCTGCGCCAATGATGGCCACGTCCAGGACATCGTCCTGTCCTTCCCGCAGCACATTGGCTGTGACTCGTCCGCTGAGCGCTATCCCGCCCATTAGTGCCGCGCTTCCCATCGCCTGCAGAAGCAGGCGTCGCTGGCGTGCAGTCAGCGATAAATCATGGTTTTCAGATTCCATCTTCGCCTCGGTCAGCTCTGTTGTTTTAATTAAAATAACCAATGTTACGTAAAATAACTCACAACAGATGCGGTGCAAAGCGAAGAATGTCGGGAGGGGGAAGGATTGCGGACGAGGCCAGGGCAGGCTGAAAAGCACCCGCGCAGACAGCACGGAGCACGCGGTTGCGAGGCCCGTGGAGGGGAGGGAATACGGGAGAGGAGAGATGAAGACGGGCCCGGTGCGGGGCCCGTCGAGGTGAGGCTTACAGCGTGGCGGCTTTGGTTCGGGACGAGCGTTTGGGGGGCTTCGGCGGGGAAATCAGGGTGATCAGCGCATCGATCAGGGCCTGCCCGCGTTCCGCGCTGAAACGCTCGGGTTCGATCGGCAGCATCATCAACCAGCCGTCGCTGATGGCGCTGACCTGGTCGGCCAGCAGCTCGGCGGCGATATCGTCGCGAATCTTGCCCTGCTGCTGTCCTTCTTCCAGCACCGAGGTGAACACCTGGCGGAAGCGTGCATAGCGCTGCTTGATGACCCCGCCGAACGCGGGCTCGTGGCGGGCATGGGTGAGCAGTTGCAGCCAGGCAAGCCAGTTGTCCGGCTGGTCGGAGCTGATCCAATCCAGCCACTGCTGGATGAGTGACTTGATATCGAACTGCTCGCGGTTGGTTTCCAGCAGCGCGTCGACCCTGTCGAACAGATCCTGAGCCACGGCGCCGACCATTTCTTCCTTGTTGGCGAAGTAGTAGGTCACTGCGCCCGTGGTGCAGCCAGCGTGTTGCGCCACCCGGCGCATCGACGCTCCGGCATAGCCTTCCTGGGCGATCACCGCAATGGCCGCCGCCAGCAGCTCGGCTCGCTTGGCGTTGTGGTCGCCAACCGGCCGGCCCCGGCGCGCGACGGGTTTGGCCTCGTCTTCGCTCGCGCTGTGGATTTCGGCGGTACGGCGGGCTTTGGAGTCAGGCATAGGTGCTCGAGAAGATGGTCAAGTCAGTTGAAGAAGTCGTTGCCCCTGGTCGTTACCGGCGGAGGCGCGCCTCAGCATAGGGAAATTGTCTTGATAAAGCATCCGGCGCGCCATCGGGTTTCGTCCCGTTCTCCCGGGACAGAACCTGGGGGTCCCAGCTGTAGTTCGCAAGGAAGAACCCCGGCACCAGGCTGGGTTCAGGTATCGCCGCATCCGGCGACGGCTACCGCGCGGATCTCCACTCGCAGTTCGGGCAGGGCGAGTTGCGAAATGCCGATGGCGGTCCAGGACGGGTAGCGGTCGGGGAAGTACTGATCCTTGACCTTGGCGAAGGTCGGCATGTCGGCCTGCATGTCGGTGTGGAAGGTCATCAGCTCCACCACATCGGCCAGGCTGGCGCCGGCCGCTTCGAGGACGGACTTCAGGGCCTGGAAGGCCAATTGCGCCTGCTCCTCGATGCCATCGCCGGGCTTCATGGCGCCGTCGATCCCCACCTGGCCGGAGACCCAGATCATGTCGCCCACGCGGGTGGCCTGGGAAAAGTGGAAGTTGTCGTAGAACACCTGGGTCGGCGGCGGATTGATGCACTGTCGCTTGAGGCTCTGGGTACTCATCGGTGGGCTCCTCTCAAACGAGCTGGCGGAAGGTCGGGTGGCGGAAGGGTTCGCCGGCGTTCAGGGTCGACAGCTGCTCGGTGAACAGGACGCCTTGTGTCGGGTAGCCCGAATCGCTGTGTTCCGGCAGCGGGTGGAAGGTGGCGTCGTCACCGAAGAAGCGGAAGACGAAGGTGTGGCGATCCGGGAAGTCCGCGTCGACCGGCGCGCCGCCGTGGAGCGATCCGGGATGCAGCAGTACCACGTCGCCGGGCTCGGTGGCCCAGGAGAGGATCTCGTAGACGTCGGGGTTCAGACGGCGCTCGGCTTCGACATCCGGGAGGCGGGGCAGGTCGCCGCCATGCAGGGGTTGGGTCGGGTCATTGGGGTCGCGGAACGTGGTGCCGTCGTAGCGTGGTCCGAGATGGGAGCCACGAATGATCTCCAGGGCATTCTTCCGGGGAACGGACTCGAAGCTGATCCAGGCGTTGCCCCAGTGCTTGCCGGCCCAGGGCAGGTAAGAGGTGTCCTGGTGCCAGAGCGTACGAGAACCATGGCCGCCGGCCTTGAGGAACACCTCTTCGGCGAAGTACCAGACATTTTCCGAGCCCCAGAGATCGGCGAACAGCTGGCCGAAAGGCAGGGAGGACACCAGTTCCTCCAGTCGTTCCTTGGCCAAGGGGTTGGCGTTGTCGACATGGGACTGCTGCTCGGATCCATTGAACATCCGGGTGGCGTGTGGGCCATGGTTTTCCACGGCCCAGTCGAAGGCCGCGCGGCATTGTGCCAGCTGATCCGCATTCAACAGGCCCTTGATCAGGACCGCCCCGTCTTCCAGAAACGCCTTGCGCAGAGAGTCGTTCATGGTGCTGTCTCCTCTGAGTTTTCTCTCGGATGAAGGGGAGACTAGCAGTGCGATTTAATTAACGCAACGGATGTTATTTTAATTTTCAGGCCCAGATCAGTCGGTGTCTGGAGTCGCTCTGATTGGGGGCGATTTCATTTCTGTAGGGGCGAATTCATTCGCCAAGCAGGCCGAAGGTCTGCCCTGGGGTCTTGAAGGGGGCAGCTGCGCCGCCCTTGGCGAATGAATTCGCCCCTACAAGATGGGTTCGTCCCACAGGGAGGACACCCACAAAAAAAACCGGCAGGCGTGAAGGCGCCTGCCGGAAATCGAGGGTTCGAATCAGTGGGAGATGCAGACCGACTTCAGCTCGGTGTACGCCTCGATCACTGCGCGGCCGAACTCGCGGCCCGGCTTTCCGTGCTCAATGCGCTTGCCCAGGTGCACCAGTACCTGGGGGGATTCGAGCGCATTCGCCAGGTGGTCCGCCTGGAGGGGTACGTGGCGTGTGATGAAGGCTTCATGGGGCATCCGCAGGTACTGGACGGGGCATCCGAACTGCCGGCCAGTGTCTTCGAAAGCCGGGCCGGCCATGTGCGTTCGGTGTGCGGGGTTCGCAACCTGCCGGGCAATTTGCCGGTTGCCGTTGCCCTTACCTTCGAGCTCGATCCCGGAATGACCTGTTGAAGCAGTAGTGCCTTGCAGGGAGAGGCTCGGTCCTTCGCGAAAGGCCTAACGCCAACGGCCTGACCAGTGCCCTTGGTTCGCGGACCATGAGGTCATGGATGCTGGACTGCATGCGCTCAACTACCTGCCGCCGTCGGTGAGGGCGGGGCGGAATCACCGACATCGACGTGCTGGGCGCCATCGATTGCTCTGCTAACCCCCGAACTTCCTGCGCGTTGGCTCCACCCGCAAGTCTCTCGTAGTCGATCCCCTACAGACACGTGCTCGTAACCACGACAACAGGTCCCCGCGATCGACTATGCCGATAGGTGCCTGGATTCCATACAGTGACTTCGCTGCCGCTTTGGCCCTGGCGAAACCAGAAGGTTGCAGAAATCTGAGCTAATCAATCGAAGACCTGCCTTTTACAGGAGGCCCCGCATGAACTTCCCGAACAGACGCACTGAATCGGCTCTCCAGACCCAGGATTTCCTGATCGGGCTGACACGTGACGCCGATCTACCAGATTCTGTCCGGCAGGAAGTCGGCTGGTTGCTGCGGCATTATCCGAATTTCCTGCAGGGCAGGATGGTTGTTGCCGGCACAACTGACACAGGAGCCCTTCGGGAAGAAGCTGCCCATGCCGGGCAGTGATGACGTGGGGTAACCACGAGACACGGATGTGCCAATAATGAGAAAGCCCAGCCAGGACGCTGGGCTTTTTGTTGTGGTCGACAGTGAAGTCGCCTAACCGATGGCCGAATATCGACCTCGTTCCGGTGCGGCGCTATAGTCCGCGACCTTCCGACCCCTCACGGCACCGCGCTATGGATGAAGATCTCGACCTCCACGAACCCGAGCACGATCACCTGCTCGACAACGACGACGACCTGGGCGACGAGTGCTTCGATGACGAGGACCTCGACCCGATCGATGCGTCGGAAGGGGAGTGCGAGTACTGCGGCGAGTTGACCGAAAGCGTCGACCGGCGCGGCCATTTCGTGTGCGGTGACTGCGCCGACTTCGACTGAAGTCAGGCGAAATGCTCGCCCTGGTCCAGCACGGCCAGGGCCCATTCCTCTTGCCCTGGCTCCACCAGGGCGGCTACGCGCCAGGTCCTGACGCGGCCGACATCGACGTGGATGAAACCTTTCGACGGATAGAAGCCCACGCCGCCGGCACCGATGGCGCGTACCAGTTTACCCAAGCGCTCGACGCTCACGCCGGGAATACGGATGTCGGCGGCCATGCCACGGATGTGCAGGGAGTGGCGGGCGGCGCCTTCCAGGGTGGCGTTGTGTTGAGGGGTGCGATAGCCGCTGTTGACCAGGATGCGCGTGGGCAGCTTGTTGATGCGCAGCCAGGCCTGGATCAGGAACAGCAGGTCGAGCAGTTTGACGTTGATCTTCACCGTGCTCTTGTACTTCACGTCCCGCAGGATGCGGCAGCCCTGGCGATAGCCATCGAGGTCCCAGCCCTTGCCTTTGCGGAAATAGCAGAAGGTGACGACTTCACCGGATGCCGGGCGTTCCAGGCGCAGGTGCCGATCGCGGTTGAGCAGGCGGGCGTGAAGGTTGCGGGGGCGCAGGGTCACTTCGATGCGGGTGGCCAGGGCATCGCCTGTGACCAGGGCGGCACCGAGGGCGGCGAAGGCCTGGAGTACCTGGCGTCTGGACAATCCGGGAGTGGAAGCAGCCATGGTGACCGCTCGCAGGGAGGACGAGGTTGTCGACTATACACCCGGTCGCGAAAGCTACAGAAGATCTGCGAAAAAGCCCCGCAAATGCGGGGCTTTTCGTTACTCAGCGATGGCCTCTCCTGTGTCCATCCCGGTCATCGTGGTCCCGGTGGCCGTCCCAGCCTCCGCGGTAATGGTCGTGATCGTAGTGATGGATGATGCAGCCGCCGCTGCTGGCGAGTACCACGGCCAGCAGCGCGATTTTCACGACATTGGCAAGCATGGGCGGTACCTCTCGAGGTACGGGAAACGCATTTCCCATGTCCTTGAGACAGGCAACCGGAGGAAAGGGTCGACTCGAATCAGTCTTCGGGCTTTTCCAGGCGACGGGCGATCTGTTCCAGCAGGATCAGGTCCTGCTCGACCAGCCGGCCTTCGGTGGCGGCAAGCGTGAGGCGATCGAGCACCTGGCGTGAGCGTGGGCTGAGATTCTGTTCAGGGTCGTAACGACCCTCTTTGGATTCGGCGATCTGCATGACGGGATTGAGCAGGTCGTTGAGCGATACCTCCAGCGCTTTGGCGATGCGCCTGAGGTCTTCGAACGAGGGCTCGCGGGTATCCCGTTCGTAGTTACCGATCCGGGATTGGGATTCCCACCCGCACTCGTTGGCCAGGGCCTGCTGAGAGAGTCCTTTCAGCTTTCTGTAGTGCGCAATGCGCGATCCAAGCGTATTCATGCCGCGAATCTTAATGACGGAATGAATCGTCCTTGGCTCACTTATCGTGTTTGCCTGATTAGCAAAACGTGATTATCGTAGGCCGCAATCGACGGATTGCCAAGAGCACTCAAGGATGATGAGGAAAACCCGCAAGGGCGGGGGAGGTTCGCCACCAGGGAAGTGGCCGCCCGGGAGTTCGACCTGCCGAGTGGTGAACGAACCTGGCGCCGGAAGTCGTGATCCGGCGTGGCGTGCCTGTCCGATGACTAGCAGATGGACCTGGGCTACCGGACCGCCTGGGCGACGATCCGAATACCCCGGGCTGGCAGGATGAAGCCGAATCGGTAGGGTGCGCCGTGTGTTCAGCCGGTATACATGGGTAACGCTTGTCGGGAGACATGGGTAACGGGTGGATAGTCATGGCTTGGGTTGCCTGAGATCAATCTGGCGCACGGTCTTGTGGATGAACACCACGTCGAAGACGCCGTCGGTCGCGGTCGGACGGATGGCAACCCGCTCTCCCGCCAGGCCGCC
>NZ_SSOH01000049.1:0-165915 GCF_029873155.1 Pseudomonas sp. BN515
GTGGCTTCGGCCAGCTCCAGCGGCGCATCCAGGCTGAGATCGATGCTCTCGGCAGCCGGTTCGGCTTCCAGCTCACCCAGGCTCCAATTGTCGTCGGAGACCAGCAGCTCGCCTTCGGCGGCCGGGGCCACAGTGGCTTCGGCCAGCTCCAGCGGAGCATCCAGGCTGAGATCGATGCTCTCGGCAGCCGGCTCGGCTTCCAGCTCGCCCAGGCTCCAGTTGTCGTCGGAGACCAGCAGCTCGCCTTCGGCGGCCGGCGCTTCGGCGAGTTGAACCGGCTCCAGCGGTGCCGGCAGCTCGAGGCCGTCGTCCGCAAGTTCGAAGTCCGCAGCCAGGGGCATGACGGCTTCCGGCTCGTCTTCCGGGTCCAGGTGCTGGTGCAGCTCCGACTCTTCGGCGGCCAGTACTTCAATTTCCTGCAGCGGATCGGCCAGGGGCGCCGGGGCTTCTTCCTCTTCCACGCGGTCGAGGATGGAAGGCTTCTCCTGCAGCGGATAACCCAGGGCGCCGAGGCTTTCCTCCGCGACGTCGAGGATCAGGTCACCCTGGGCGGCATGGTCCTCGGACAGGCGTTCGAGGTAGTACTCGACGCTGGTGATGGCGTCGGCCAGGGTGTCCAGGCTCTGCCAGTTGGGCACGGCCTTGCGCGCCAGCAGCTGTTCGAGGATGTAGCGGTTGCAGGCTTCGAGCAGAGCCGCGGCGCGCGGCAGCGGGATCATCGCCATTCCGCCGCGAGCCTGGGTCAGCAGTTCCGGCACGCGGGCCAGGTGCTCGTGGTTCCACTGCGAAGCGATGAATTCGATGATGGCGTCCTTGGCCTGTTCCAGGCCATTGCGCGCCTCCTTGATCACCAACTGGTGGATCTGCGCCACATCGGTGGTGGGCAGGTGACTTTCTTCCGCCGCGCCCTGTTCCGCCGGGCCGACCATGCCGGCCAGGGTGGCTTCGACGTAGAGCAAGGCACCGGCCACATCCATCAGCACCGCATCGCTGGGATCACGCTGACCCAGGGACAGGCCGTGGATGACGTCGATCTGGTCGAGGATCACCCGACGCGGTTGGCCGAAACCGAGCACCGCCAGTGTGTCGGCGATCTGCTTGAGCGGCGGCAGCAGGGAATCCAGTTCGGCGACGCCGGAGCGGTCGCTGCGCACGAACAGGTCGAGGCTGTCCTTGACCCGCACCAGTTCTTCACAGAGGGCAGTGACCACCGAGCGCATGGCATCGCGGTCGGGGCCAGCGAGACGGGCACGCTCCTCGTCCACCACGGCGGTATCGGGCAGGGCCTCGTCGAGGCGATAGCGCTCTTTCAGGGCGCGAATGCGCGGCGACTGGGCCGGGGCCTTGGCGATGTAGAACAGCAGGTTCTTCACCAGCTCTTCCGAGGCCGCCTGGTTGAAGCCATCGGCGCCTTCCTCGAGCAGACGCTTGAGTTCCTTGTCGACCTGGCGCAGCAGGTTGCGTACCGAGGAACCGTTGACCACGGAGCCATTGGCCAGGCCTTCCACCAGGCCGGAGGCGATCTGCCAGAGCGGGCCGAGCGGCGCGTCCTGGCAAAGAGATTCGAGACGCGCGAACACCCGAGCCATGTAGCCCAGGTTGGTCGCCAGGTCCTGGTTGCGGATCACGCCCACCAGGGCGGTCTGCAGCATCTGCCGCAGTTTGCGCAGTAGCACCGGCAGGTCGGCAGTACGCATGCGCGCCAGGGTGTCCATGGACAGCGCCGGCAGCACGCTGGAAAGGTCTGGGGCGAACAGGCTGGTTTCCGAGAGCAGGTTGTCGCCACGGGCAGCACGCAGGTCGTTCAGCAGCGGCAGCAGGACCATCGGCAAGTCGCGGCGGGCGCTCTGGATGCGGTCCAGGTAGGGAGGCAGCTGCAGGATGGCCTGCATCAGCACTTCCAGGGCCTCGCCCCGGTTGGCTGCGCGGCCTTCCATCAGGGCTTGGGCAAGACGCTCCATTTCTTCGGCGAGCAGGGCAGCGCCGTAGAACTCGACCATCTGCAGCGTGCCCTGGACCTGATGGATATAGGTCAGGCAGAAACGCATGCGCGTCGGATCCTGGGGATTCTCGACGAAATCCTCCAGGGCCTGTCGCGCCTGCTTCAGGGTTTCCGCGATCTCGCCCTTGACCCACTCGAGGGCGACGTAGTCGTGCCGATCAGTCATAGCCGTCTGCTATCCCTTCCGGGTGAATGCCAGAACCTGTTCATTGGGCACCGGATCGAGATCCGGGTGCTGCCACCCCACCACTTCACCGACACCCAGCACCATCAGGCCTCCCGGCGCCAGGCGTTCGGCCAGGCGGTTGAGGATTTCGCGGCGCCGCCAACGGCGAAAGTAGATCAACAGGTTCTGACAGAAAATTACGTCCATGCCGGACATTGGCGCCTTCGCCAGTTCCAGCACATTGAGCCGTGCGCAGCACACCCGTGCGGCCAGGCTCGGCACTATCTTGTAACGGCCATCGTCCTGGACCTGGAAATAGCGCTTGGTGAAGGCTGCTTCCAGTTGTTCCAGGCGCCTTGCGCCATACAGGCCCTCACGGGCCTTGGCCAGGGCGCTGAGGCTGATGTCGGTGCCGGTCACGCCGAAGTAATCCGGTCGTTCGGTACCGCCAAGGGCCTCGGCTGCCAGCATGGCCAGCGAATAGGGTTCTTCACCGCTGGAGCAACCCACGCTCCAGATCTCCAGGGGCCGGGCAAGACCAGCCTCGATACGCCCCCGCAGATAATCGGTGAGCAGCTCGAAGGAAGCCGGGTGACGGAAGAAGCGGGTCTCCTGCACGGTCAGCCGATCCAGCAGGGTCGACCATTCCACCGCGCCGCGCGGGCCATCGGTGACCTGACGGTAGTAGCTGGAGTAGTCCTGCACCCCCAGCTCACGCATGCGCGCGCTGAGATTGGCCTGGAGGAAGGAGCGGCGCTGGTCGCTGACCACCACGCCGGTACGCTCCTCCAGCAACTTCTGCCAGTCGTGGAATTCCGCTGTCGTCATGTCGGCCAGGGGTTTCAAGGCCCAGACGCCGCCTGGCTGCATGCTGTCGTGCCCTTGATTCATGGCCGTCGTGCCGCGGCCTCAGACCGCGGCGCCTCCCCTGCTCAGGCTATGTCCTGCGCTTCCGGCAGCTTGAAGCCGGAAACCGACTTGCGCATCTCGCTCGCCATCTTCGCCAGGTTGCCGATGCTCTTCGCAGTGGCGGTGGTACCGGCGGAGGTCTGCGAGGTGATCTCCTGGATCACGTTCATGGTGTTGGAGATATGGCCCGCGGAGGACGCTTGCTGACGAGCGGCGTTGGAAATGTTCTGGATAAGTGCCGCGAGGGTCTTGGATACCTTCTCGATCTCTTCCAGGGCCACACCGGCGTCCTGGGCCAGGCGGGCACCGCGGACCACTTCGGACGTGGTCTGCTCCATGGAGATAACCGCTTCGTTGGTGTCGGTCTGAATGGTCTTCACCAGCGCCTCGATCTGCTTGGTCGCGGCGGAGGAACGCTCCGCAAGGCGCTGTACTTCGTCCGCTACCACGGCGAAGCCGCGGCCCGCGTCGCCCGCCATGGACGCCTGGATCGCGGCGTTAAGGGCGAGGATGTTGGTCTGGTCGGCAATGTCGTTAATCAGGCTAACGATGTCACCGATCTCCTGGGACGATTCACCGAGGCGTTTGATCCGCTTCGAGGTGTCCTGGATCTGCTCACGGATGTTGTCCATGCCGGTGATGGTGTTGTGCACCACTTCGTTGCCCTTGTTGGCGATGGCTACGGAACGTTCCGCTACCGCCGAGGACTCGGAGGCGTTCGCCGATACCTGGTCAATGGACACGGCCATTTCGTTGATCGCGGCGGAGGCGCCGGCGATTTCCTGGGCCTGGTGCTCGGAGGCCTCGGCCAGGTGCATGGCGGTGGCCTGGGTTTCCTGGGCGGCGGCGGCCACCTGCACGGCGGTCAGGTTGATGGTTTCCACCAGCTCGCGGAGCTGGTCGATGGAGTAGTTGATGGAGTCAGCGATCGCACCGGTGAAGTCCTCGGTTACGGTCGCGGCCACGGTCAGGTCACCGTCGGCGAGGTCGGCGATTTCGTCGAGCAGTCGCAGAATCGCTGCCTGGTTACGTTCGTTCTTCGCGGCGGTCTCGGCCAGTCGGTTGCGGGTGCTCTGCACCATCACCAGACCGATGAGGATGATCGAGCCCAGGGCGAACACGGCCAGCACGTAGCCGGCGAAGGTGTTCATGCCACGGCCATTGGCCAGGTTCTCGAAGCCGGTGGTCAGAGCGGAAGCCTTGTCCAGCAGGGTCTGGGAGCCGGTGAAGATGGTGTTGGCGGATTCACGGACCTGGAAGAGTTCGGGCGAGGTTTCGAGGATCTCGTCCACAGAGCCGGATACGAACTCGAAGAGCTCGGAAATCTCCTGCAGGCGCTCCAGGGCCTCGGTGTTGGTGACCTTGGAGATCTCCATCGCCGCGTTGCCTTCGATCATGGCGCTCAGTACACGGCCGAACAGGCTGGCGTCGCGGCCGAACATGTCGGCGGCCTGAACCGAGTCATCGTCACCGGCCAGTACCTTGTTCACCGAGCCGAGGATACGTTCGGCCAGCAGCGACTGGCGCTGGGCCACGGAA
Source organism: Pseudomonas sp. BN515 (assembly GCF_029873155.1). Classification (NCBI taxonomy): domain Bacteria; kingdom Pseudomonadati; phylum Pseudomonadota; class Gammaproteobacteria; order Pseudomonadales; family Pseudomonadaceae; genus Pseudomonas; species Pseudomonas sp. BN515. The sequence goes on from NZ_SSOH01000049.1 coordinate 4,617, forward strand.
ACCTGGCTGGCGGGAGCACCGCTTTCCAGGAGGATGTCCACGACTTCCTCGTACTCGACCTGGAGCTGCGGAATGGTTTCGGCCAGGGTGGCGGCTACCTGGTGCAGGGAGAGTACGGTCTGCTCGCTGGCCAGGATGGCGTCGGCGTTCTTGCGCAGGCTGTCCCAGTCCTTCTGCACCACATCCATCTCGCCCTTCACGGCGACGGGTGCCGCAGGCAGGCCGGTGGTGGCGTCACCCTGTTGCAGGAAGTTCCAGCGCTTCTCGAAGTCGTTGCGCGCGTCCTTCAGCAAGGCGAAGGCTTCGGCCTTGCCCGCCGCGGCTTCACTGGAGTTCTTGGCGATACGCTGGGACAGCACGCGGAGTTCACCGGCGTGGCTGATGTATTCCTTGTCGTAGTTCGCCTGGGTGTTGAGGTACGCGAAGTTCGCGAACAGCAGCACGATGGCGACGATCAGGACCACGAAGAGTCCGGCGATCAGCGACGTGCTGCGCACCCCGGAGAACAGATTGCCTGCGTTCAGTCTTTTCATTATCGGGCCCCCGCCTGGACCAACCACTTATTCCCATGTAACGCCAAAGGGCCGGCAAAGCCGGCCCAACCTTGAAGCCTTGGCCCCGGAGACTCTGCCCCGGTGACCGGTACGGAGCGCCATGCGCCCCGCGTCGAATCTAGACAGCCACCTCGAGGAACGCCTGGTGCTGCGCGAGCGCGTGCGGGCTGAATACCAGCCAGGGCTGCTCGCGATGGAAAACGCCGTGAATGAACGGCTGGATGCTGGCCTCCAGTGGAGGAAGCGTCTCGCTGAAGGAATCCACCAGGAAATGCTGCATGCCGAAGACTTCATCGACGATCAGCCCGGCGAAGATCTCCTGATAGTCCACCACCAGGACCCGGCGCTGTTTGCGCAGCGGCGAAAGTTCGCTGCCGAAGAAGCCGCACAGGTCCATGACTGGTAACAGGCGGCCACGGACGTTGGAAACGCCCTTGACCCAGGACTTCACACCGGGAAGCGAGGTGTGGCGCGGCTCGTGCAGCACTTCGCTGACCTCGCCCATGGGCGCCACGAACAAGCGCTCGCCCATGCGAAAGCCGATGCCGCTCCAGCTCTGCACCACCTGCTGCTGCGCAGGCAGGCCAGCCGCCAGCGCGCGACAGCGCTGGTCGATCTCGAAGAGGAGCTGGAAGGGAGTCTGCGAATCCGACATGGCGACCGGCCTTGGCCTGTTTCTAATAGTTATGTTTCGGGGACCGGCGCGGCAATCAGCCGGCCAGTACCGTATTCAGGGTCTTGATCAGCGTGTCTTCTTCGATCGGCTTGGTCAGGTAGTCACGCGCGCCCTGTCGCTTGCCCCAGACCTTATCGGTTTCCTGATCCTTGGTGGTGACGATAATCACCGGAATGTGACTGGTGTCAGCGTCCTTGGTCAGTTGACGGGTCGCCTGGAACCCATTGAGACCGGGCATCACGATGTCCATCAGGACAGCGTCCGGCTTTTCCTGGCGGGCCAGGGCCACGCCGTCGGCGCCATTCTCGGCCTTGAGTACCTGGTGGCCATGCTTCTCGAGCATGGCAGTCAGCTTGTACATCTCGGTCGGCGAGTCATCAACAATCAGAATACGAGCCATTGTGTTCCCCATACGGAAAGGCTTCACCGGCCTTCAGGCCGGACTTCAGGAGGCTTGCTCCACCGGGGTGAAATCGGGGACGTGAGTCTTGATCGCGCCGAGCAGCTCTTCCTTGCTGAAGGGCTTGGTGAGGTACTGATCGGAACCGACGATGCGACCCTTGGCCTTGTCGAACAGGCCGTCCTTGGAGGACAGCATGATCACCGGGGTGGATTTGAAAGCACTGTTGTTCTTGATCAGGGCGCAGGTCTGATACCCGTCCAGGCGCGGCATCATGATGTCGACGAAGATGATGTTCGGGTGGGAATCGGCGATCTTGGCCAGGGCATCGAAACCATCAACTGCGGTGATGACCTCGCACCCCACTTTCTTGAGCAGAGTCTCGGCTGTACGACGAATCGTTTTCGAATCGTCGATCACCATGACCTTCAAACCCTCGGAATGCTGTTCCATGTTCGCCCTACCATCGCCTCGGTGAGTCGTTATTCTGCTTTATATATGTGCCTGAGGCCCTGCAACCGACGGGCTGCGACCCAATCGTCGGGCCTTTTTAGCACAGTCTCCAGACGCAAGCTACACGGCCTCTGCATCTGCGATTCTTCCCTTTCTGGGGAAGGTTTTTTCCTTGACCGCAATCAATGCCGGCGCCACCCTGAGCGCCTTATCCAACCGGCCCGCCAGCTTTGGCGCGCCCCTTGAAACCTGTTGCGGAGACCCCCCATGAGCGTTCGCCTCGGGATCGTCATGGACCCCATTGCGCAAATCTCCTTCAAGAAGGACAGCTCCCTGGCCATGCTACTGGCCGCCCAGGAGCGCGGCTGGTCACTGTTCTATATGGAGCAGCAGGACCTATACCAGAAAAACGGTGAAGCTCGCGCGCGCATGCGCCCCTTGAAGGTATTCCTCGACCCCGAACACTGGTTCGAGCTGGAAGCGGAGGCCGATACCCCGCTGGCCGAGCTGGACGTGATCCTGATGCGCAAGGACCCGCCCTTCGACAACGAGTTCGTCTACTCCACCTACCTGCTGGAACAAGCCGAACGGTCCGGCGTGCTGGTGGTGAACCGCCCGCAGAGCCTTCGCGACTGCAACGAGAAGTTCTTCGCCACCCTGTTCCCCGATTACACGCCGCCAACCGTGGTCAGCCGACGAGCGGACATTCTGCGCGAGTTTGCCGAAGAACAGCGTGACATCATTCTCAAACCCCTGGACGGCATGGGCGGTTCCTCGATTTTCCGTCACCGCGCCGGTGACCCGAACCTCTCGGTGATCCTCGAGACCCTGACCGCCCACGGCAGCCAGCAGATCATGGCGCAGGGCTACCTGCCGGCGATCAAGGACGGCGACAAGCGCATCCTGATGATCGATGGCGAGCCGGTCCCCTACTGCCTGGCGCGCATCCCGGCTGCCGGCGAGACTCGCGGCAACCTGGCCGCCGGCGGTCGTGGCGAAGCGCGCCCACTGACCGACCGCGACCGTGAAATCGCCGCCGCCGTCGGCCCGACCCTGCGGGAGAAAGGCCTGCTGTTCGTCGGCCTGGACGTGATCGGCGAGCACCTCACCGAGATCAACGTCACCAGCCCCACCTGCATCCGCGAGATCGACAAAGCCTACGACACACGCATTGGTGAACGTCTCATGGATGCGATCGCCCGCAAGCTCGATGCGCGGAGTGCTTCATAGACTTTTATGCGGACGCTCGGCAGACTTCGCCGCTAACTGAAGCAAGCTGACTGGCGATGAACGCAGCCGTGAATACCTCCTCCCAACTGTCCGCCGGCGTCCGCCCGGCGGATCGGCTGGGCTTTACCCTGTTCCTCGCCGCCGTGCTGCACGTGGCGCTGATCCTCGGTGTCGGCTTCACCGTCGGCGACCCACAGCAGATCAGCAAGACCCTGGAAATCACCCTCGCCACCTTCAAGAGCGAGGAGAAGCCGAAGAAGGCCGACTTCCTCGCCCAGGCCAACCAGCTGGGCAGCGGCACCCTGGAACACAAGGCCACGCCCAAGACCACCGAGCAGGCGCCATTCCAGGACAAGGAAATCCGCAAGACCACGCCCCCCGCCGCACCGCCCCAGGCGCCCAAGAAGGAAGCGCCCAAGGCCGCCGTGGCCACCAAGAGCCCGCAGCCGCAGAAAACCACGGTCAAACGCGAGCAGACCAAGCCCCAGCCCGAGGCCACTCCGGCGCCGTCCTTCGACAGCTCGCAGCTCTCTTCCGAAATTGCCAGCCTCGAAGCGGAACTGGACAAGGAGCGCCAGCTCTACGCCAAGCGCCCGCGCATTCACCGCCTGAACGCCGCGTCGACCATGCGCGACAAGGGCGCCTGGTACAAGGAAGAGTGGCGCAAGAAGATCGAGCGCATCGGCAATCTCAACTACCCGGATGAAGCCCGCCGCCAGCGCATCTACGGCAACCTGCGCCTGCTGGTGTCGATCAATCGCGACGGCACCCTGTACGAAGTGCAGGTGCTGGAATCCTCCGGCCAGCCGGTGCTGGACCAGGGCGCCATGCGCATCGTGCGCCTTGCCGCGCCCTTCGCCCCGTTCACCGGTGACCTCGCGGATATCGACCGCCTGGAGATCATCCGCACCTGGCGTTTCGAGCGCGGCGACCGCCTGTCGAGCAATTGAAAGCAGCAGGACGAGATTGGCTCTAGGCTTCAGGCAGAGTCCCGGCGTGGCGTGAGTCCGCGCCGCAGCCTTTTCGCTTGAAGCCTGCCGTCTTAAGCCTGAAACTAACCGACATGAAAAGCGCACCGAGCTACCTCAAGCATCACTTTCTGATCGCCATGCCGCACATGGCCGATCCGAACTTCGCCCAGACCGTCACCTACCTGGTGGAGCACAACGAGCAGGGCGCCATGGGCCTGGTGATCAACCGCCCCAACGGCCTGAGCCTGAGCGACGTACTCGAACAACTGCGCCCGGAAATCACTCCGCCGGCACGCTGCCAGGGCCTGCCCATCTACGCCGGTGGCCCGGTGCAAACCGACCGCGGCTTCGTCCTGCACCCGACCGGCCACAGCTTCCAGGCCACTCTGGAACTGGGCGAACTGGCCCTCTCCACTTCCCAGGACGTGCTCTTCGCAATCGCCGACGGCAGTGGTCCGCAGAAGAGCCTGGTAGCCCTCGGCTACGCCGGTTGGGATGCAGGCCAACTGGAAGCTGAACTCAGTGACAACGCCTGGCTGACCTGCCCGGCGGACCTGTCCATCCTCTTCGAGACCCCGTCCGAGCAGCGCCTTTCGGCGGCCGCCGCGCGTCTGGGCGTGAACCTCAGCCTGCTTACCGCCCAGGCCGGGCACGCCTGATGGCCGAACCCAAACCCCTGCGCCTGTTGCTCGGTTTCGACTACGGCACCAAACAGATCGGCGTTGCCGTCGGCCAGGCGGTCACCGGCCAGGCCCGCGAGTTGAAGGTGCTAAAAGCGCAGAACGGCGTGCCGGACTGGCAACAGGTCGAAGCCCTGGTCCGTGAGTGGCAGCCCGACGCCATGGTCGTCGGCCTGCCGCTGAACATGGACGGCACCCCCAGTGACATGAGCGCCCGCGCGGAAAAATTCGCCCGGCGCCTGAATGGCCGCTTCAATCTCCCGGTATTCACCCACGACGAACGCCTGACCACCTTCGAAGCGAAGGGCCACCGCCTGGCCCAGGGCCAGCGCGATGGCTACCGCGACCGTCCGGTGGACGCCCTGGCCGCCGCGCTGCTGCTGGAAGGCTGGCTGGCCGAGAATTCCGCAACTTCCTGATTCCGAACGCGAGGACCGCCGATGACCCTGCCCAATCCCGCCGAACTGCTGCCGAGGATGGCCAGCGACCTGCAAGCCCACCTGAAGGCCCGCAACATCGACGAACCGCGCTACATCGGCATCCGCACCGGCGGTGTCTGGGTCGCCCAGGCCCTGCTTGAACAGCTGGGCGAAAAGGGGCCCATGGGCACCCTGGACGTATCCTTCTACCGCGACGACTTCACCCAGAGCGGCCTGCACCCGCAAGTGCGCCCGTCCGCTCTGCCCTTCGAGATCGAAGGCCAGCACCTGGTGCTGATCGACGACGTACTGATGAGCGGGCGCACCGTGCGCGCCGCCCTCAATGAGCTCTTCGACTATGGCCGCCCGGCCAGCGTGACGCTGGTCTGCCTGCTCGACCTCAACGCCCGCGAGCTGCCGGTCCGCCCGGATGTGGTCGGTGCAACCCTGTCCCTGGGCGCCACTGAACGGGTAAAATTGCTCGGCCCCGCGCCGCTCACCCTCGAGCGCCAGGATCTCGCTTCACCCGCCTGACCTACCGATTTCTCGTAACCTTTCAGGGCCTGCCCCATGCCGACAGACGCCAAGCGCCCGCTGCAGCTCAACGACCAGGGCCAGCTGCGCCACTTCCTCTCGCTCGACGGTCTGCCCCGCGAGCTGCTGACGGAACTCCTCGACACCGCCGACTCCTTCCTCGAAGTCGGCGCCCGCGCGGTGAAGAAAGTCCCGCTGCTGCGCGGCAAGACGGTGTGCAACGTGTTCTTCGAGAACTCCACCCGCACCCGCACCACCTTCGAGCTGGCGGCCCAGCGCCTGTCCGCCGACGTCATCACGCTCAACGTGTCCACTTCCTCCACCAGCAAGGGCGAGACGCTGTTCGACACCCTGCGCAACCTGGAAGCGATGGCCGCGGACATGTTCGTGGTGCGCCACGCCGACTCCGGCGCCGCTCACTTCATCGCCGAGCACGTGTGCCCGGACGTCGCCATCATCAATGGCGGTGACGGCCGCCACGCACACCCGACCCAGGGCATGCTCGACATGCTCACCATCCGCCGCCACAAGGGCAGCTTCGAGAACCTCTCGGTCGCCATCGTCGGCGACATCCTGCACTCGCGCGTGGCCCGCTCGGACATGCTCGCCCTGCGTACCCTGGGCTGCCGGGACATCCGCGTGATCGGGCCGAAGACCCTGATCCCGGTAGGCGTCGAACAGTACGGCGTGAAGGTCTACACCGACCTCGCCGAGGGCCTGAAGGACGTCGATGTGGTGATCATGCTGCGCCTGCAGCGCGAACGTATGCAGGGCGGCCTGCTGCCCAGCGAGGGCGAGTTCTACAAGCTCTACGGCCTGAGCACCCAGCGCATGACACTGGCCAAGCCGGATGCCATCGTCATGCACCCGGGCCCGATCAACCGTGGCGTGGAAATCGAATCCGCGGTGGCCGACGGCAGCCACTCGGTGATCCTCAACCAGGTCACCTACGGCATCGCCGTGCGCATGGCGGTGCTCTCCATGGCCATGAGCGGCCAGACCGCGCAGCGTCAACTGAACCAGGAAGCCGAGGAGCTGAACTGATGCGTACCCATATCCTCGGCGCCCGCCTGATCGACCCGGCCAGCGGCCACGACCAGGTCGCCGACCTCTTCCTCGACAGCGGCAAGGTCGCCGCCATCGGCAAGGCCCCGGCCGGCTTCGAAGCGGACAAGACCCTCGACGCCAAGGGCCTGGCGGCTGCCCCCGGCCTGGTGGACCTGTCCGTCGCCCTGCGCGAGCCCGGCTACAGCCGCAAGGGCAATATCGCCAGCGAGACCCTGGCTGCCGTCAGCGGCGGCGTCACCAGCCTCTGCTGCCCGCCCCTGACCCGCCCGGTACTGGACACCCCGGCCGTGGCCGAGATGATCCTCGACCGCGCCCAGGAAGCCGGCCACGCCAAGGTCTTCCCCATCGGTGCCCTGACCAAGGGCCTGGCCGGTGAGCAGCTGTCCGAACTGGTGGCCCTGCGCGACGTGGGCTGCGTGGCGTTCGGCAACGGCCTGGCGAGCTTCGCCAGCAACCGCGTGCAGCGCCGCGCCCTGGAATACGCGGCCACCTTCGACCTGACCGTGGTCTTCCATTCCCAGGACGCGTCCCTGGCCGAAGGCGGCCTGGCCCATGAAGGTCCGACCGCCAGCTTCCTCGGCCTGGCCGGTATCCCGGAAACTGCCGAAACCGTGGCACTGGCCCGTGACCTGCTGCTGGTCGAACAGAGCGGCGTGCGTGCCCACTTCAGTCAGATCACCAGCGCCCGCGGCGCCGAAATGATCGCCCAGGCACAGGCCCGTGGCCTGCCGGTAACCGCTGACGTGGCCATGTACCAGCTGATTCTCACCGACGAGGCGCTGATCGACTTCTCCAGCCTCTACCACGTGCAACCGCCGCTGCGCACCCGCGCCGACCGCGACGCGCTGCGTGAGGCGGTGAAGAGTGGCGTGATCAACGCCATTTCCAGCCACCACCAGCCCCACGAGCCGGATGCCAAGCTCGCCCCCTTCGGCGCCACCGAACCGGGTATGAGCGGCGTGGAGCTGCTGCTGCCGCTGGCCATGACGCTGGTGCAGGACGGCCTGCTCGACCTCCCCACCCTGCTCGCCCGCCTCACCGTCGGCCCGGCTCGCGCCCTGCGCCTGCCCGCCGGCCGCCTCGCGGTTGGCGCTCCTGCAGACGTGGTGCTGTTCGACCCGCAAGCCACCACCCTGGCCGGGGAAACCTGGAAGTCCAAGGGCGACAACTGCCCCTTCATCGGTCACTGCCTGCCGGGCAAGGTGCGCTATACCCTGGTGGACGGCCGGATCATCTTCGAAGCCTGATACCCACCCATGAAAAAGCCCGCCAATCGGCGGGCTTTTTCGTTTCAGCCAGATGGAGCCACCAGTGGCTTAACAGCCCACGATGCAATTGCGCCGCTGCTTGGCGCGGTAGAGCCCATCATCCAGGCGTTTAAGCAAGGATTCGATCCCCTCGCCGGCCTGCATCGCCGCCACCGAGAAGCTGGCGGTCAGCCCTAGCGGCAGACTCGCATCGGCCTGACTGACCAGCAAACGCAAGCGCTCCGCGAGGAGCAGCGCCGCGCTCTGGTCGGTTTCGGGAAGCAGGGCGATGAATTCTTCGCCACCCCAGCGGGCGAAGCAGTCCTCATCCCGCAACGCCTGACGCACGGTACGGCTGACAGCCACGAGGGCGCGGTCACCGATCTGGTGGCCGTGGTTGTCGTTGATGCGCTTGAAGTGATCCAGATCGAACATCAGCAGCGCAGTGACATGCCCGTGACGCTGGAAACGCTGCCACTCGCCGTGGAGGCTGCGCTCGAAGTGCCGGCGGTTGGATATCTGCGTCAGCGGATCGGTCTCGCTGAGGCGCATGGCGGCTTCCACCTGAAGGGCCAGCGCCTCGTTAGCCTGGCGCAACGCCTCGGTACGCGCCTCCACCAGCGCCTCGAGCTTGCGATTGAGAGCCAGGAGTTCATCGTTCTTGCGCTGCAATGCCAGTGCAGCCATCTTGCGCCGGTGGACGTTGCGGTGAGCGCCGATCATGCGCGTTGGCTTGCCGGCCTCGTCGAACTCGACGAAACGGCCGTGATCGCTGATCCAGAGATAGCTGCCATCTCGGCAACGGCAGCGGTAATCCTCGGCGTAGATCAGGCTTTCACCGTCCAGATAAGCCTGGAAATTGCGCATCACCCGCTCGAAATCACCGGGGTGGATCACCGATCGCCAGGTGTCCACGTCCTCCGGCAGGCTGTCCGGCGGATAGCCGAGCATGGAGTACCAGCCGGGGCTTCGCTTGACGTGATTGGTGCGGATATTCCAGTCCCAGATGCCGTCGCTGACGATATCCAGGGCATAGCGCAGGGTGCGCTCGATCTCTTCGCGGGTGGTGCCATAGCAGTGGTCGAGGGGCGCGAGCTTGTCCATAAGCTTCCTACGGGTCGACGACCCGGCTGGGACTTCCACGCCCGGGCAATTGCCCGGGCGCCACGAACACTTGCCCCCGGCCTCAGGCCTGGATGGTCGCCGCCGGATTGATGACCCGGCCGAGCCCCAGGTTGCGCAAGGCGAGATGCAGCGAGCTGTGGATGACCTGCGGGTTGTCGATGGCCAGCAGTTGCTCCAGCAGCTCCTTGGCTTTGGTCATGGTGACCTGGCGCAGCAGCCACTTCACCTTCGGCAGGTTGGTGGCGTTCATCGACAGGCTGTCGAAGCCCATCGCCAGCAGCAGCACGGCAGCAGCAGGATCGCCCGCCATCTCGCCGCAGATGCTCACCGGTTTGCCTTCCGAATGGGCGTCGTCCACCACCTTCTTCAGGGCCTGCAGCACTGCCGGATGCAGGTAATCGTAGAGATCGGCCACGCGCGGGTTGTTGCGATCCACCGCCAGCAGGTACTGGGTCAGGTCGTTGGAGCCCACCGATAGGAAGTCCACCTGACGCGACAACTCGCGGGTCTGGTAGACGGCAGCTGGGATCTCGACCATCACGCCAACCGGCGGCATGGGGATGTCCACGCCTTCGTCGCGCACTTCGCCCCAGGCACGGTGAATCAGGTGCAGCGCCTCTTCCAGCTCGTGGGTTCCGGAAATCATCGGCAGCAGGATGCGCAGGTTGTCCAGGCCTTCACTGGCCTTGAGCATCGCGCGCACCTGGACCAGGAAGATTTCCGGGTGATCGAGGGTGACGCGGATGCCGCGCCAGCCGAGGAAGGGGTTGCTTTCCTTGATCGGGAAGTAGGAAAGCGCCTTGTCGCCGCCGATATCCAGGGTACGCATGGTCACCGGCAGCGGATGGAAAGCGGCAAGCTGCTCGCGGTAGATGGCGAGCTGCTCTTTTTCGCTGGGGAAGCGCTCGTTGATCATGAACGGCACTTCGGTACGGTACAGGCCGACGCCCTCGGCACCGCGCTCCTGGGCGCGGGTCACATCGGCGAGCAGACCGGTGTTCACCCAGAGCGGCATGCGATGACCGTCCAGGGTTTCGCAGGGCAGGCTGCGCAGCGCGTCCAGGCCCTTGACCAGCTGGCGTTCCTCTTCCACCACTTCGCTGTACTGCTTGCGCAGCTCGGGCGAGGGGTTGGTGAAGACTTCGCCGTGGTAGCCGTCGACGATGAGCTCGATGCCGTCGACCTTGGAATACGGCAGGTCGACCACGCCCATCACAGTGGGAATGCCCATGGCGCGGGCGAGGATGGCGACGTGGGAGTTGCCCGAACCCAGGACCGACACCAGGCCCACCAGCTTGCCTTCCGGCACTTCGCCGAGCATCGCCGGGGACAGCTCCTCGCTGACGAGGATGGTGTTCTCCTGGTAGACCAGGTTCTGCTTGCGCTCTTCCTGCAGGTAGGCGAGCAGGCGGCGGCCGAGGTCCTTGACGTCCGAGGCGCGCTCACGCAGGTAGGCGTCGTCCATCAGCTCGAAACGGGTCACGTGCTCCATCACCACCTGGCGCAGGGCGCCCTGGGCCCACTGGCCGGTGCGGATCACACGCTTGACCTCCATGCCGATGGAGGCGTCGTCGAGCATCATCAGGTAAACGTCGAAGAGCGCACGCTCTTCGGGGCGCAGCTGGGTTTCCAGCTTGCTGGAGAGACGGCGCATGTCTTCGCGCACCGCTTCCAGGGCTTGTTTGAAGCGCTCGACCTCGGCTTCGATGTCATCGACCGCGCGATCGGGCACGACGTCGAGATCGGCGGGCGGCAACACCACCACCGCCTTGCCCACAGCGGCACCGGGGGCGCCCGGTACACCGACGAACTTGGCTTCCTGGGTGCCCTTGCCCTGGCGGCCAAGGCCACGAATGGAGCCGGTTGCCTCGGCGTGGGCGATAACGCCCGCGAGCTGCGCGCTCATGGTGACGAGGAAGGCTTCCTCGCCCTCGTCGAACTGGCGGCGCTCCTTTTGCTGCACCACCAGAACGCCCATCACCCGACGGTGGTGGATGATCGGGGCGCCAAGGAACGAGGCGAAACGTTCTTCACCGGTTTCAGCAAAGTAGCGGTAACGGGGGTGATCGGCGGCGTGTTCGAGGTTCAGCGGCTCCTCGCGGGTACCCACCAGGCCGACGAGGCCTTCGTTGGGCGCCATGCTGACCTTGCCGATGGAGCGTTTGTTCAGGCCCTCGGTGGCCATGAGCACGAAGCGGTTGGACTCCGGGTCCAGCAGGTAGACCGAGCAGACCTGGCTGCCCATGGCCTCCTTGACCCGCTGCACGATGATCGCCAACGCCGCCTTCAGATCCTTGGCGGCGTTCACTTCCTGGACGATCTTGCGCAGCGTGTTGAGCATGGCTAGGCAGCCTTTCTCCGGGTCAGTCTTGCGCCAGCAGGCGCGGTGCTAGTTCCTTGAGGGCACGACGGTAGACTTCTCGCTTGAAGGTCACCACCTGACCCAACGGGTACCAGTAACTGACCCAGCGCCAGCCATCGAACTCGGGCTTGCCGGTCAGGTCCATCCGTACCTTGTTCTCGTCCGACTGCAAGCGCAGCAGGAACCACTTCTGTTTCTGGCCAATGCACAACGGTTGGCTGTTGGTTCGCACCAGCCGCTGGGGCAGACGATAGCGCAACCAGCCGCGGGTGCAGGCAAGAATCTTCACATCCTGCTCTTCCAGGCCAACTTCTTCGTTCAACTCCCGGTAAAGGGCCTCTTCGGGCGTCTCCCGTGGATTGATCCCGCCTTGCGGGAACTGCCAGGCATCCTGATTGATACGCCGGGCCCAAAGCACCTGCCCGACATCATTAGCGAGAATGATGCCGACATTCGGGCGAAAACCATCGGAATCAATCACGGCACTCAACCTCGCAAACGCATGTTCCGGCATTGTTCCATAAAGGCCGCAAACGCAGCAATGCGAGCATTCCACGCGATGGGCAGGTCCACCCAAAGCGGCTATTCTGGCCGCCCTTCGAAGCCTCGATGCAAGGAAAAACGACGTGCGTTTGGCTCTTTTCGACCTCGACAACACCCTGCTGGCCGGCGACAGCGACCACGCCTGGGGCGACTACCTGTGCGAACGCGGGATTCTCGACGGGATTGCCTACAAGGCACGTAACGATGAGTTCTACCAGGACTACCTGGCCGGCCGCCTGAACATCCAGGACTACCTCAACTTCAGCCTGGAAATACTCGGCCGCACCGAGATGGTGCAACTGGACCAGTGGCACCGTGAGTTCATGCGCGACTGCATCGAACCCATCATCCTGCCCAAAGCCGAGGCCCTGCTGACAGAACACCGCGCCGCCGGCGACAAGCTGCTGATCATCACTGCCACCAACCGTTTCGTCACGGCGCCCATCGCCAAGCGCCTCGGCGTCGAAACCCTGCTGGCCACCGAATGCGAAATGGCCGATGGCCGCTACACCGGCCGCACCACCGACATCCCCTGCTTCCGCGAGGGCAAGGTGACACGACTGGCGCGCTGGCTCGACGAAACCGGTTTCGACCTCGGCGACAGCACCTTCTATAGCGACTCGCTGAACGACCTCCCCCTGCTGGAGCAGGTAACCCGTCCGGTGGCGGTGGACCCGGACCCGAAACTGCGCGCAGAGGCACAGCAGCGCGGCTGGCCGGTGATCTCCCTGCGCTAGTCGGCCAGATCAGAGCGGCTTGATCACCATCAGGGCGTAAATCGCCACCAGCACGCCCAGCACGAACACCGCCAGGCGAACGCGTAATGCCAAGTGGGCGGCAATCTGCGGCCCGAGCGGCTGGCCATCTCGCAAGGCCTTGCGCGCGCGGTTGCGAATGCGCACCTGCAGCCAGAACAGCGGCAGCCAGCAGAGCGCCGCCAGCAGATAAAGCCCGGTGCTCCACAGCAACCAGAGCTGCCCCAGGGGCCAGCCGCCCACCTTGGCCAGGGCAAGTCCCGTCAGCGGCAGCAGCGTGGCAGAGCTGGCGATGAACCAGAGATCCAGCCTCACCAGCGAGGAGAAGGTGAGCGCGATTTGCTGGAGGTCGCCGCCTTTCCATGCCCGATAAGCGAAGAACAGCCCAACCAGCACCGTGCCAAGCAGCACCACAGCGAGCAGCCCGTGGACGGTCTTGAGCAGGAAATAGAGGGTCATGCCGGGCGCTGGCGTCGCGTCAGAGCGGCTTGGCCAGCATCAGCGCCAGCACCGAAAGGAACAGCAGCAGGCCCACCAGGCCGTAGGCGGCGCCGAACTTGAGGTTGCGCTGCACCGGCGCCGTGGCCGGTCCGCCCGCGACCAGAGCCTGTTCCCGCAGGCGCGCAACGCGGCCGAACAGCAACAGCCAGGCGATGCAGCCGAACAGGTAGAGGATGGCGCCACCCAGCAGCCAGGTCTGGCCCAGCGGCAAGCCGGCGAGGTTGACCATCCACCAGCCGCTGACCGGCAGGGAGACGGCCACGACAATCAGCAGCGGCACGCCGATCAGCAGGATGCGCCGCAGGCTCGGGCCGATCCGCGCGGCATCGCCTGAGCGGAAGTTGCGCCAGCCGTACCAGGCCAGTCCCACCAGACCGCCGAAGAACAGCAGGGTGGCCAGGCCGTGGAGGATGCGGAACAGCAGGTAGTTTTCCATGGAACAGGTCCTTGTCAGCGAAAGCGGCTGCGAGAAAGCCTAGCAGCCGCCCGGTCCGGCGCGATTGCGCGTCCTCAGCCCAGGAAGAGCCTGTAGGCGGGGTTTTCGCTCTCATCCCAGTACGGATAGCCGATCTCGTCCAGGGCCGCGTGCACCAGGGCACGTTCCTCGGCCGGCACCTGCAGGCCGGCGACCACGCGGCCATCGGCGGCGCCGTGGTTGCGGTAATGGAACATGGTGATGTTCCAGCGCCCGCCCAGCTTGTTGAGGAAGTTGAACAACGCGCCGGGACGCTCGGGGAATTCGAAGCGGAACACCAGCTCGTCGCTGATGCGCACGGCGTGGCCGCCGACCATGTGGCGGATGTGCAGCTTGGCCAGCTCGTTGTCGGTCAGGTCCAGCACCGGGAAGCCCTGGCTGCGCAGGTTCTCCACCAGGGCCGCGCGCGGGTCGGTTTCCGGGTGGGTCTGCACGCCGACGAAGATGTGCGCTTCGGCGTCGGTGTTGTAGCGGTAGTTGAACTCGGTGATCTGGCGCTTGCCGATGGCTTCGCAGAAGGCCTTGAAGCTGCCGGGACGCTCGGGGATGGTCACGGCGATGATGGCTTCGCGTTTCTCGCCCAGTTCGGCACGCTCGGCCACGTGGCGCAGGCGGTCGAAGTTGATGTTGGCGCCCGAGTCGATGGCCACCAGGGTCTGGTCGCGCACGCCTTCACGCTCGACGTACTTCTTGATCCCGGCCACGGCGAGGGCGCCGGCGGGTTCGGTGATGGAGCGGGTGTCGTCGTAGATGTCCTTGATCGCCGCGCAGATCTCGTCGGTGCTGACGGTGATCACCTCATCCACATGCTGCTTGCAGATGTCGAAGGTGTGCTGGCCGATCTGCGCCACGGCAACGCCGTCGGCGAACAGTCCGACCTGCCCCAGCACCACGCGCTCGCCGGCGGCCATGGCGGCCTGCAGGCAGTTGGAGTCGTCCGGCTCGACGCCGATCACCTTCACTTCCGGGCGCAGGTATTTGACGAAGGCGGCAATGCCCGCCACCAGGCCACCACCACCCACCGGGACGAAGATGGCATCGAGGCGTCCCGGATGCTGGCGGAGGATTTCCATCGCCACGGTGCCCTGGCCGGCAATCACTTCCGGGTCATCGTAGGGGTGGATGTAGACGAAGCCCTTTTCTTCCACCAGCTTCAGCGAGTGGGCCAGGGCTTCGGGGAAGGCATCGCCGTGCAGCACCACCTTGCCGCCGCGGGCACGCACGCCCTGCACCTTCAGCTCCGGAGTGGTGCGCGGCATGACGATGGTCGCCTTCACGCCGAGTTCGCGGGCCGCCAGGGCCACGCCCTGGGCATGGTTGCCGGCCGAGGCGGTGACCACGCCACGCGCCAGCTCTTCACGCGAAAGCTGGGCGATCTTGTTGTAAGCGCCGCGGATCTTGAAGGAATAGACCGGCTGCAGGTCCTCGCGCTTGAGGAGGATCTGGTTGCCCAGGCGCTCGGTGAGCTGGCGGGCAGGCTGCAGCGGGGTTTCCACGGCGACGTCGTAGACGCGCGAGGTCAGGGTCTTCTTCACGTATTCTTCGAGCATCGCGGCTTCACTGGCGGGCATTTCACGGGAGGACCGAGTCTACCGCAGGGATTCGTCGGGCGACCACATGGTTTGCGGGGTTTAGCGGCTATAATCCGCGCCCTCGACACTCCTCCAATCGGACCACCCCAGCATGACCCAGGACCAGCTCAAGCAGGCCGTCGCCCAGGCCGCCATCGACTTCATCCTCCCCAAGCTCGATGACAAGAGCATCATCGGCGTCGGCACCGGCTCCACCGCCAACTTCTTCATCGACCTGCTGGCCCAGCACAAGATGGCGTTCGACGGCGCCGTGGCCAGCTCCGAGGCCACCGCCCAGCGTCTGAAGGGCCACGGCATCCCGGTGTACGACCTGAACAGCGTCAGCGACCTCGAGTTCTACGTGGACGGCGCCGACGAGAGCAACGAGCGCCTCGAGCTGATCAAGGGCGGCGGTGCGGCCCTGACCCGCGAGAAAATCGTCGCTGCGGTGGCCAAGACCTTCATCTGCATCGCCGACGAGAGCAAGCTGGTGCCCATCCTCGGCGCCTTCCCGCTGCCGGTGGAAGTCATCCCCATGGCCCGCAGCCACGTGGCCCGCCAGCTGGTGAAGCTGGGCGGCGACCCGGTCTACCGCGAAGGCGTGCTGACCGACAACGGCAACATCATCCTCGACGTGTACAACCTGCAGATCGACAGCCCGGCGAAGCTGGAAGAGCAGATCAACAACATCGTCGGCGTGGTCACCAACGGCCTGTTCGCCCAGCGTCCGGCCGACCTGCTGCTGCTCGGCACCAAGGACGGCGTGAAGAGCATCAAGCTCTGACGCGACTTCCCGGCCAAACCGGCTAGATTTGATGGCTACGGCGCCGTTGCGCGCCGTCCACTGCCACGAACTAGGAGGTGCCCCATGGCCGGGAAATTCCACCTGAAGAAGGCCAACGATGGCCAGTTCCACTTCAACCTGAACGCCGGCAACGGCGAGACCATCCTCACCAGCGAGCTGTACAAGGCCAAGGATTCCGCCTTGAACGGCATCGATTCGGTGCGCAAGAACGCCGCTCGCGACGGCGCCTTCGAAAGCAAGACCGCCAGCAACGGCAAGTTCTATTTCGTGCTCAAGGCCACCAACGGCCAGGTCATCGGCCAGAGCCAGATGTATGCCAGCGCCGCCAGCGCCAGCGCGGGCATCGACTCGGTGAAGAACAACGCCCCCGGCGCCACCCTCAACGACGAAAGCTGATCAATCGCCGGCCTGTTTGCGAAACGCGTAGAACAGGTTCGGCTCGCTGACCAGGTAGAGGTTGCCGTCGTTATCCATGGCCACCCCCTCGGCCTGCGGCACCCCCCGCTGCAGGCCGTGCATGCCGCGCAGCAGCGACAGCGTGCTGATGGGGCGGCCATCGGCGTTCAACTCCAGCACCAGCCGCGACTCATCCGACAGCGCCAGCAAGTGGCCGCTGCGGTCGTCGTATTGCAGGCTGGAAAGATCACGGACAAAGAGCCGGGCGTCACGCTTGGGGTCGTCCACCACGTGCACGGCGAAGGGCTTGTCCGGGTTGGTGTGGGGGAATCCGTGGATCTCGTAGATCCGCACCGGATCGCGCTCCTTGGCCACGAACAGGCGCTGGCCGGCCGTGTCGTAGGCCAGCCCTTCGAAGCCTTTGTTGCCGGACAGGCCGATGCCGAGGGAAAGCTGCTGGGAGTCGCTGGCATCGATGGAGGTGGTGTCCTCATCGACACGCACCTTGATAAGGCGCTGCAGGCGCTCGTCGGTGATCACGTAGACGCCCTTGCTGATGTACTCGATGGCTTCCGGATCGCCGAACCCCACCAGCGGGATGCGCCGAATCAAGTGGCCATCCAGGGAAAGCTCGATGATTTCCGGGTGCTGGTTGGTCACGGTGAACAGGCTGTGGCGATCGGGATCGTAGGTCAGCGCGGACACATCGTCGGTCAGGCCTTCGATGGGCTTGGCCTCGATGGCCACCCGATAGTCCGGCAGCCAGATCGAGCGCTCCCGCCACTCCGAGGCGTGGCGCCATTCTTGCAGGACGAACAGGCCCCGCTCGAAGAGTCGGAACTGCTGGGCGACGACACCGAGCACCACCAGCAGCAGGACCAGAAAGGCGGCAACCAGTCGCCACGGGGTCAGGAGTGAACGCATCGATCAGGACTCTGGGATTCAGGACGCGGCGAAGGATACAGAGCACACCGGATTTCTACCTGAATTGAAGCTTAAAGCCCGAACGAAGGCATGGCGGGCGTTACAAAAGGGGACGGAAATGGCCACCTCGCTGCTACCGGAAGAACGCGCACTCACCACCCTGCATACCATCGCCCTGGCCGTGGCAACCCTGGCCAGCAGCGGCATCGACCGCAGGCTGCTCCTGGAAGGCAGCGGCGTGTCCTGCAGCGACCTCGACACCCCCGACAAACTGATCACCCACGCCCAGGAGTTGCGCGTGTTCGCCAACGCCCTGGCCAACACCCGCGACCCGGCGCTGGGCCTGTCCCTCGGCCTGCGCATGCACGTGTCCGCCTACGGCATGCTCGGCTACACCATGCTCGCCAGCCGCACCCTGCGCGATGCCCTGACCATCGCACTCGACCGTCCGGCACTGCTGGGCACCTATTTCAAGCTGAGCCTGGAAGACGACGGCGAGGAGGCGCACCTCGTCGCAGTGGGCTATCGCTACGCACCGGAGCTGACGGTGTTCAACAGCGAGCTGTGCCTGACCTCGCTGCTTACTGTGCTGCAGGACCTGCTCGGCACCAGCATCCGCCCGCAGCGGGTTTGCCTGTCGTACCGGCCGCCGCTGCATGCCGCCACCTACGAACAGATGCTCGGCTGCCCTGTGGAATTCGGCGCCTCACGCAATGCGCTGTGCTTCGACGCTGCGCTGCTCGACCGGACATTGCCGCTGGCCGACCCGGTCACCTGCCATTACGGGCTGCAACAATGCCTGAAGCTCGACGCCCAGCTCGACAGCCGCCATGACGTGCTCGACCAGATTCGCCACCACCTGGCCGACAACCTGCGCGACGCCTGCGACCTGGACAGCGTGGCGCGTCAGCTGCACCGTTCCGAGCGCACCCTGCGCCGCCACCTCCAGCAGTTAAACACCAGCTTCCAGCGCCTGCTGGACGAGGTGCGCTACGACAAGGCGCGGCAGTTACTGGTGCAGACCGACCTGCCCATCTACCTGATCGCCGAACAGCTCGGCTACAGCGAAACCGCCAGCTTCCGCCATGCCTTCCAGCGCTGGAGCGGGCAGTCGCCGAGTCTGTATCGGCGTTAACTAATTCTCTGACCCGCTCTTCTGTAGGGGCGAATTCATTCGCCAAGGACAGCGCAGCTGTCCCGGCTGACCTTGCAGGGCAGACCTGCGGCCTGCCTGGCGATTGAAATCGCCCCTACAGGAAGGCGCCCAGCAGCGCTTCTGCGACCTCCATCACACCCCCACAACTTGGCCGAAAATATCCCCTTTTGACCTGATCTATCGTTCTGCACCTACTAGGCTGCTGACAGAATCGCGACAAACAAGGGCCGCTTCACCAGCAGAAAAAGAAAAGCCCAATAAGAACAAATCCTTAGAGCTTGTGATCAGCATGACTAGCGCGATCAGCGTCGAACGTGTGTGCATGGAGTTCGGTGATCCGGGGCAGGGCGTGAAGGCCCTCGACGATGTTTCCCTGGAAATCCGCGCCAACGAGTTCTTCACCCTCCTCGGCCCGTCCGGCTGCGGCAAGACCACTCTCTTGCGGCTCATCGCCGGTTTCGAGCAACCCAGCTCCGGTGCCATCCGCCTCTACGGCGAGCCGATGCAGGGCCTCCCGCCCTTCCGCCGACCGGTCAACACCGTGTTCCAGAGCTACGCCCTGTTCCCCCACATGACGGTGGCGCAGAACATCGCCTTTGGCCTGGAAATGCGCGGGCTCTCTCGCAGCGACATCGAGCAGACGGTGCAGCGCATGCTGGACCTGGTGAAGCTGCCGGACGTGGGCAAACGCCGCGCCGACCAGCTTTCCGGTGGCCAGCAGCAGCGCATCGCCCTGGCCCGCGCCCTGGCCAACAAGCCCAAGGTGCTCTTGCTCGACGAATCCCTTTCGGCGCTGGACCAGAAGCTGCGCAAGGACATGCAGATCGAACTCAAGCGCCTGCAGCACGAGACCGGCATCACCTTCATCTTCGTCACCCACGACCAGGAAGAAGCCCTGACCATGTCCGACCGCATTGCGGTGATGAGCAAGGGTCGCATCCTCCAGGTCGGCACTCCCACGGAAATCTACGAAGCCCCGCTGAACCGCACGGTGGCGGACTTCATTGGCGAAACCAACTTCCTCGAAGGCGAAGCCCTGGAGCGCGGCGTGCTGTTGCCCGACGGCCAGTTGCTCAGCGCCTTCAGCCCACGCCGCGGCGCCGTCACCCTGGCGATCCGCCCGGAGCGCACCTGCCTCGACGAACAGGGCAACCTGGCCGGCGAGATCGAGAACGTGGTCTATGTCGGTACCGACACCGTGTACCACCTCAACATCGCCGGGCAGAGCGGCTTCCGCGTGCGCCAGCAGAATCGCAATGGCGCGCTGAATGCCTATTCGACAGGTGAGAAGGTGCGGGTCCTGGTACCCAGCGAAGCCATCCGGGTGCTGGTCGAATGAGCACCCTGCGCGCCCAGGCCGAACGCCGCCAGCTGCGCCGGCGCTTGCTGCTGACCAGCCCGGCCATGCTCGCCCTGCTGGTGTTCCTGGTGCTGCCGCTGGGGATCATGTTCCTGGTATCGGTCCTGGTGCCCGGCGACTACGGCGGCGTGAAGTGGGACCAGTACTCGCTGGAGGCCTACATCAACTTCCTCTACGAGCGCGATCTGGACGACAGCCTAGTGTTCAACACCGACTACCTGCAGATCTTCCAGCGCTCGTTCTGGCTCTCGGTACTGACCACCGTCGGCTGCCTGCTGATCGGTTTCCCCACTGCGCTCTACCTGGCGCTGCAGAGCGAGCGCAAACGCAACCTGCTGCTGTTCCTAGTCACCGTGCCCTTCTGGACCAACCTGCTGGTGCGCGTCTACGCGTGGATCCTGCTGCTGCGCAACGGCGGCCTGGTGGACAGCGGGCTAGGCGTGTTCGGGCTCTCGGACGGCGCCCTGGGTCTGCTCTACACCGATGTGGCAGTGGTGATAGGCCTGCTCTACACCTTCCTGCCGTTCATGGTGCTGCCCATCTACACCAGCCTCGAAAAGCTCGACTGGCGACTGGTGGAAGCCGCCTTCGACCTCGGCGCCAACCGCTTCCAGGCCCTGCGCCGGATCATCGTGCCGCTGGCCATGCCGGGCATCGTCGCCGGCGCGATCCTGGTGTTCATCCCGTCGCTGGGCAACTACATCATTCCCGAACTGCTGGGAGGCGGTAAGTCGCTGATGATCGGCAACCTGATCCAGCTGCAGTTCGGCGCCTCCCACAACTGGCCGCTGGGCGCGGCGCTGTCCTTCGCCCTGCTCGGTTTCGTGCTGCTGGCGATGCTGCTCTACAGCCTGCGCTTCAAGCAGGCCACCGGGGGAGGCCATCCATGAACATGCAGAACCCGCTCTGGCGCTTCACCGGCGTACGCCCCACTGCCTGGCTGTTCTTCGCCTTCCTCTATGTGCCGATCCTGGTGCTGGTGGCGCTGAGCTTCAACGGCGGACAGTCAGCGACCATCTGGGAAAGCTTCAGCCTGAAGTGGTACTCGGTGGTGGCCAACGACCCGGAGATCGTCCGCGCGGCGAAGAACTCGCTGATCGTCGCCACCTTCGCCACCCTGATCGCCACCTCACTGGCCACCCTCGCCGCGCTGGGCATGCGCGGCCGCGCCTTCCGTGGGCAGACGCTGATGAGCGGCGTGCTCGGCCTGCCGCTGCTGGTGCCGGAGATCGTCACAGCCGTCGCCACCCTGATGTTCTTCGCCTTCATCGGGCTCAAGCTCTCGCTGTTCACCATCCTCATCGCCCACGTGGTGTTCTGCATTCCCTTCGCCTACCTGCCGATCCGCGCCCGCCTGGAAGGCATGGACCCGCGTCTGGCCGAAGCCGCCGCCGACCTCTACGCCTCGCCCTGGAAAGCCTTCTGGAAGGTGACCTTCCCGCTGCTGATGCCCGGCATCCTTTCCGGCGCGATGCTCGCCTTCATCATTTCCATGGACGACTTCGTCATCACCTACTTCGTCGCCGGGGCGGGAGCCACCACCCTGCCGGTGTACATTTTCAGTTCGATACGGATGGGCATTTCGCCGAAGATCAATGCGATCTCCTCGATCATCCTCGTGATTTCCATAGCTTTCGTTGCATTGTCCTACTACGTCGGGCAGCGCAAGCGCTGACCCGCTTCCGACCAGCAAGGAGCTTGACCATGACCCGCCGTACACCGCTCGCGCTCGCCATACTGCTCGCTTCCGGCCTCGCCGGTTCCGCGCAGGCCGCAGGGACCCTGCACTTCGCCAACTGGTCGGACTACTACCCGCCGGAGCTGCTGCAGAAGTTCGAGAAGGACACGGGCATCAAGGCCACCCTGGACGCCTACGACAGCAACGAAACCCTGCTGGCCAAGCTGAAGGCCGGCGGCGGCGCCTACGACGTGGTGGTGCCGTCCGACAGCTTCATCCAAATCATGGTGCAGGACGGCCTGCTGCAGAAATTCGACAAGAGCAAGCTGACCAACCTGAAGAACCTCAAGACCAACTTCCAGACCCTCGGCTTCGACCCGGGCCACGACTACAGCGTGCCCTACCTCTGGGGCACCACGGGCTACAGCTACGACAGCAAGCAGGTGCCCGGCGGCAAGCTGGATGAGAGCTGGAAGCCCTTCTTCGAGCCGCCGGCCGAGCTGAAGGGCAAGGTCGTGGCGCTGAACTCGATCGAAGACCTGTACATCGCCGCCTCTCACTACCTGTCCATCGACCAGTGCACCGAGGACCCGAAGGACGCGAAGAAGATCCAGGACCTGCTGCTGGCACAGAAACCGCTGCTGGCCATGTACAACAGCGACGGCACCATTGAGCGCATGGCCGCCGGTGAAGTGGCCATGCACATGCAGTGGAACGGCGCCTTCCACCGCGCCCATGCCCAGCGCGATAGCCTGGTGTACGTCTATCCGAAGGAAGGCATCCACGTCTTCATCGACAACCTGGTGATTCCCAAGGACGCGGTGAACGTCGAGGAGGCCCACGCCTTCATCAACTGGATGATGCTGCCGGAGAACATCGCCGCCGCCTCCAACTTCGCCAAGTACAACAACGCCATCGAGGGCTCGGACAAGTTCATGGAGAAGGAACTGTTCGACGACCCGGCCATCAACACCCCGCAGGACAAGCTCGACCGCCTGCGCACCTTCAAGCTCTGCTCGCCGAAGGCCCTCAGCCTGCGCAGCAAGGTGTGGACCAAGCTGAAGAAGTAAGCTCGCCCCAACGTGCTTGCCCCCCTCTCCCTCTGGGAGAGGGGCCGGGGGTGAGGAAAGCCTGGCTAAAGCACCCATGCCGCAGGACCGGACGGGTAGCATTCCTGCAGCCGAGGTGATGGGTTTCGCTGCGCTCTACGCCATCCTACGGATCCTCTTTCAAGGGTGGATGTCGCTTTTCACATCCACTAATGGCGAATCCGAAAGCCATCACCCCGGCCAACCACATTGGCCATCTCGATCCCTTTTTGACCCTTTGCGGGGTTCTGCCCCCGGTATTCCACTGACAGAATCGAAGCGCATGCAACTAGCGGGCGCCCCACAGACGGGTGCCGATCCAACAAGAACAATGGCTAGAGAGATATGAAGATGTCCCGTGCGCTTGCGCTTCACAACGCCCTTCCTCCGTCCTTCCAGCGGACACCCCGCCTCCACCCTCACTGACTGCCCGCGCACAGCCGGATGCGCAACGGACCCGGCCTCGCACGCGCAAGGATGGCTCGCATCGCGACCCAGGCGCCGCCCAGCGGCGCGCAGTAAACCGGAGAGAAGAACAATGTCCACCCCGTCCGCCAGCCTCGACAACAGCGACAGCCTGCCCAACGAATTCACCCACAGCGCCCAGGGCACGGCCCTGCGCCGGATACTCGGGCTGCCCGCCCTGGTGTTCTTCGGCCTCGTCTACATGGTGCCGCTGACCATCTTCACCACCTACGGCGTGGTCACCGAAATGACCGGCGGCCGTACCGCCCTGGCCTACGTGGTGACCCTGCTGGCGATGATCTTCACCGCCCTGTCGTACAGCTTCATGGTCCGCCGCTACCCCATCGCCGGCTCGGCCTATTCGTACACCAGCCTGAGCTTCGGCCCCGGCGTGGGCTTCCTCGCCGGCTGGTCGCTGCTGCTGGATTACCTGTTCCTGCCGATGATCAACTACCTGGTGATCGGCCTGTTCCTCAACATCGCCTTCCCCGAGGTGCCGGCCTGGGTCTTCGTCGTCAGCACCATCGCCCTGGTGACCGTGCTGAACATCCTCGGCATCAGCTCGGTATCGGGCATGAGCAACCTGATCGTGATCGCGCAGGTGGTCTTCGTCGTGGTGTTCCTGGCGATGGCTGGCCGGAGCCTGTTCGACGCCCCCATCGACTTCACCACGCCCTTCCTCGGCGACGGCACCCAGCCGGGCCTGGCGCCCCTGATGGCCGGCGCGGCAGTGCTCTGCCTGTCGTTCCTCGGCTTCGATGCGGTCTCCACCCTGGCCGAAGAGGCCCGCGACCCGAAACGCGACATTCCCCGCGCCATCATCATCACCACCCTCTGCGCTGGTGTGCTGTTCTTCGTCCTGTCGCTGGTGGCCCAACTGGTATTCCCCGGCAGCGTCTTCCAGGACGTGGATGCCGCCGCCAACGAGGTGATGCTGAAGGCCGGCGGCCAGTTCCTCGCCGCCTTCTTCACCGCCACCTACGTGGCCGGCGCCGCGGGCTCGGCGCTGGCGTCCCAGGCTTCGGTTTCGCGCATCCTCTACAGCATGGGCCGCGACGGAATCCTCCCGCGCCGCCTGTTCGGCACGCTGTCGGAGCGTTTCCACACCCCGACCGTGGCCATCCTCATCGTGTCGCTGGTGTCGTTGCTGGCGGTGGTCATCGACCTAGCCACCCTGGCGTCGATGATCAGCTTCGGCGCCCTGGTGGCCTTCTCCGCGGTGAACCTGGCGGTGATCCGTACCCACCTGTTCGACGGCCGCCCGCGCCAGCCGGGTGATCTCGCTCGTTATGGCCTGGTCCCGGCGATCGGTTTCGCGCTGATCGCCTGGCTCTGGACCAGCCTGTCGGGGCTGACCCTGGTCATCGGCCTTGGCTGGTTCGCTATCGGCCTGGCTTACCTGGCGATTCAGACCGGTGGCTTCCGCCGCAAGGCGCCGCAAGTGCAATTCTCTGAAATCGAATGATCCCCAAGACCTGCTAGCCGAAAGGAGACGCTGATGCTGACGATCTATTCCGACGACCACCACCTGCACCACGGCAAGCACGAGCTGATCGGTGGCCAGTTCACCCCCTGCTTCGAGAAACCGAGCCGGGCCGACATGGTGCTGGACCGCGCCAAGGCGGTGAACCTGGGCGCCATCCAGACACCGACCGACTTCGGCCTGTCGCCCATCCTGCGGGTGCACAGCGAGGGCTTCGTAAACTTCCTGAAGACCGCCTGGAGCGACTGGCAAGCCAAGGGCCGCAGCCACGACATGCTGCCCATCGCCTGGCCAACCCGGCGCCTGCGCCAGGTGGAGCCCACCGACATCGACGGGCGCCTGGGCTACTACTCCTTCGACGCCGGCGCGCCCATCACCGCCGGCACCTGGCAGGCCATCACCAGCTCGGCCAACGTCGCCCTCAGCGGCCAGGCCGAACTGCGCAAGGGCGCCCGCGGCATCTTTTCCCTCTGCCGCCCGCCGGGCCACCACGCTGCCGCCGACTACATGGGCGGCTACTGCTACCTGAACAACGCGGCCATCGCCGTGCAGGCCATGCTGGATGCCGGAGCGAAGCGGGTCGCGGTGCTGGACGTGGACTACCACCACGGCAACGGTACCCAGGACATCTTCTACGACCGCGCCGACGTGCTTTTCACCTCGATTCACGGCGACCCGCGCTTCGAGTACCCCTACTACCTGGGCTTCGCCGACGAGAAAGGCGTGGGTACGGGAGAAGGCTTCAACTTCAACTACCCGCTGGCTTCGGGCATCGACTGGTCCGTCTGGAGCCTCGCCCTCGCCGACGCCTGCCGGCAGATCGCCGAATACGCGCCGGACGCCCTGGTGGTGTCGCTAGGGGTGGATACCTTCAAGGAAGACCCGATTTCGCAGTTCAAGCTGGACAGCCCGGACTACCTGCGCATGGGCGAGATCATCGGCAAGCTCGGCCTGCAGACGCTCTTCGTGATGGAGGGGGGTTATGCGGTGGAGGAGATCGGCATCAACGCGATCAATGTGCTGCAGGGGTTCGATAGCGTGGCGTGAGGGTCCAAACTGGCTCCCTCTCCCGCAAGCGGGAGAGGGGAGTTTTTATCAGTTCACCCGCTCAACGAACTCCACATCCACCTCGCGGCCCGTCAGGTCGCGATCCACTTCGCCGGTCAGCTTAACGGTGTCTTTCTCGCCGATGGACATCGGCGGCCAGTCTTCGTCGTCGATTTCCACCTTCATGGTGCCGGTAGCGTCCTTGAACTCGTAGATATCGCCCTTGATGCGGCGGACGATCTGTCCCTTCAGCACCACCGGAGCGTCGTCGGCAGCCTCCAGGGCGGCGGCGACAGTGTTGATCTGGGCAGTGGCACCCGGACCGGTGTAGCTGCTGGCCATGACGGCGGTGGAGAACAGCGGAACGGCCAGCAGGGCGAGGTATTTGGCTTTCATGGAGGTGATCCCGTGTGTTTGTAGATGACGGGATCAGGCTAGGGCGGCTGGCTGAAACGAGGCTTAAAAGCGCCTTAAGCGAAACTTAATGGGGCGGAGCATTCAGCCCCCGACGCCGGCGACAAGCGTCTTGCGGAACACATAGAACAGATTCGGCTCGCTGACGACATAGATGTCGCCGTTCTCGTCCATGGCCACGCCTTCGGCTCGGGGAATACGGCTGTCCAGTCCGTTCATGCCGCCGAGCAGACTGATGAAGCTGACGGGGTCACCCTGTTCGTTCAGCTCCAGCAACAGGTTGGATTGGGCCGAGAGCACCAGCAGATGGCCGGTGCGCGGGTCGATGCTCAACGCCGACAGGTTGCGCATGCCCAGGCCGTAGCTGGGCAACGGGCGCAGCGCTTCGCCAAGGGTCTCGTTGCCATCGCTTCCGAGGCTGAACAGGGCGACAGGGCCACGCTCCTTGCCGAGGATCAACTGCCCGTTGAGCGGGTCCCAGGCGATACCTTCGAAGCCCTTGTTGCCCGAGTCCGGGAAGCCCAGATCGAACTCGTTCGTCACGTCGGCGCTCAGTTCGCGGGTTTCCGGGTCCAGTTCGAAGATCGACAGGGTACGGCGGCGCTCATCGGTCACCGCCACATGGCCACTTTCCAGCACGGCCACGCCTTCGGGGTTGGAGAAGCCCTTCAGCGGGATCTTGCGCAGCACCTCGCCGTCACGGCTCAACTCCACCAGAGTCGGCGATTTGCCGGTCACGGTGAACAGGGTTCCGGTGACGGGGTTGTAGGCCAGATCGGAGGTTTCGTCGTTTTCCAGGCCTGCCAGGGGCTTGCCCTGTAGCACGGCCTTGTAGCCCGGCAGCCAGATGCTGTCGGCCCGCTGCTCGTCGGTCAGCTGCTGCTCGGCCAGCCAGACCAGGGCGCGGTCGTCCCAGTGCATGTAGCGCGTGAGGGCGGTGGCACCAGCGAGGGCGGCGACCAATCCCAACATCAGCCGGCGGCGGCGAATGAACGGCGGGAAACGGAACGTCATCGGGGACTACTCAACGATGGGGTCGGCAAGAGATAGCCATATGCCAGTGAAAGTTCCGTGAAATGGTCTGCCGCCGGTCGGCCCGGTTAAAGGACGCGACTTTCGAAGCGGCTGTGTCCCACCAGCTCCAGCACCAGCGCATCGCCCTGATTCAACGGGCCGACGCCCACCGGAGTGCCGGTGAGGATGACGTCGCCTGGTTGCAGGCTGAAATGGCCGGCCATGTGCTGGATCAGCGGCAGGATCGGGTTGAGCATGTCGCGGCTGTTGCCGTCCTGGCGGACCTCGCCGTTGATGGTCAGGCGGATGCCGATATCGTCCAGGCCCTCCGGGGCATCGCCCGGCACGAAGGGCGCCAGCACACAGGCGCCGTCGAAGCTCTTGGCGATTTCCCAGGGCAGGCCCTTCTCCTTGAGCTTGGCCTGCACGTCGCGCAGGGTCAGGTCCAGGGCCGGTGCGAAGCCGGAGATGGCGTCACGCACTTCTTCCGCATCGGGATGGCGGGACAGCGGCTTGCCGATCAGCACGGCGATTTCCGCTTCGTAATGCACTGCGCCACGGTCCTGGGGAATGCTGAAGCCGCCGGCCAGCAGCACCGCGCAGGAACCCGGCTTGATGAACAGCAGCGGTTCGGTCGGTACGGGGTTGTTCAGTTCCTTGGCGTGCTCGGCGTAATTGCGGCCGACGCAGACCACCTTGCCCAGGGAAAAGTGGATCGGAGTGCCATCGACATACTGGTGCTGGTAGCTCATTTACCGACTCCTGTTGAACGTGACGCTGAAAGCGTCACGAGCGAGCGCAGTAGCTTTCAGTTGAAGATCTTCCCGGGGTTCATGATCCCGTTGGGATCAAACACCGCCTTGATCGCCTTCATCACCGCAATCTCAGGCTCCGAACGGCTGTAGCCGAGGTAATCGCGCTTGGTCATGCCCACACCGTGCTCGGCGGAGATCGAGCCGTTGTACTTCTGCACGGTCTCGAATACCCACTTGTTCACGGTGGCGCACTTGGCGAAGAACTCGTCCTTGGACAGGTTATCCGGCTTGAGGATGTTCAGGTGCAGGTTGCCGTCGCCGATATGGCCGAACCAGACCACTTCGAAGTCCGGGTAGTTGGCTTCGACGATGGCGTCGATGTCGTGCAGGAAGGCCGGCACCTTGGAAACGGTGACCGAGATGTCGTTCTTGTACGGGGTCCAGTGGGAGATGGTCTCGGAGATGTACTCACGCAGCTTCCACAGGTTCTGCAGCTGTTGCTCGCTCTGGCTCATCACGCCATCCAGCACCCAGCCCTGCTCCACGCAATGCTCGAAGGTAGCCAGGGCGTCGTTGGCGATTTCTTCGCTGGCGGCCTCGAACTCCAGCAGCGCGTAGAACGGGCAGTCGGTCTCGAAGGGAGCCGGCACGTCGCCACGGGCCAGGACCTTGGCCATGGCCTTGTCGGAGAAGAATTCGAAGGCGGTGAGGTCCAGCTTGCTCTGGAAGGCGTGGAGCACCGGCATGATGGAATCCAGGTCCGGCGAACCCAGCACCATGGCGGTGAGGTTCTTCGGCGCGCGGTCCAGGCGCATGGTGGCTTCCACCACAAAGCCCAGGGTGCCTTCGGCGCCGATGAACAGCTGGCGCATGTCGTAGCCGGTGGCGTTCTTGATCAGGTCCTTGTTCAGTTCCAGCAGGTCGCCAGCGCCGGTGACTACCTTCAGGCCGGCTACCCAGTTACGGGTCATACCGTAGCGAATTACCTTGATCCCGCCGGCATTGGTGCCGATATTGCCGCCAAGCTGGCTGGATCCTGCGGAAGCGAAGTCCACCGGATAGTACAGGCCCTTTTCCTCGGCAAAGTTCTGCAGCTGCTCGGTGATCACGCCCGGCTGGCAGACCACGGTGCGGTCGAACTCGTTGAATTCGAGGATCTGGTTCATGTAGTCGAAAGCGACCACGACCTCGCCGTTAGCCGCCACGGCCGCAGCGGACAGACCGGTACGACCGCCGGACGGCACCAACGCGACCTTGTGCTGGTTGGCCCAACGCACGATGGCCTGCACCTGCTCGATGGTCTTGGGGAAGACGATGGCGCTGGGCGCGGGGGCGAAATGCTTGGTCCAGTCCTTGCCGTAGGCGTCCAGGGACGGGGCATCGGTCAGCACCTTGCCGGGCTCAACCAGGGTCTTCAGCTCTTCGATCAGGGCAGCGTTGGTCATCAGCGAAACTCTCAAATCATTCATGGTCGCCCTGAGAACGTTTCAGGTCGCAACCGAGCAAGGAAAAAGGAGATCATGCTAGCATACGCACCCCGTGAATCGTGCGCTCCAGCCGATATTCCGGGTAGCAGCCCGCGCTCCCCCACGGCCCGCTTCTGACATTTTTACCGGGATACATAGGTACGCAGATGAGCAAGACCTCTCTCGAAAAGAGCAAGATCAAGTTCCTTCTCCTCGAAGGCGTCCACCAGAACGCCGTGGACACCCTGAAGGCCGCCGGTTACACCAACATCGAGTACCTCAAGGGCGCCCTCTCGGGTGACGAACTGAAGGAAAAGATCGCCGACGTCCACTTCATCGGCATTCGCTCGCGCACCCAGCTCACCGAAGAGGTGTTCGACTGCGCCAAGAAGCTCATCGCCGTCGGCTGCTTCTGCATCGGCACCAACCAGGTCAACCTGAGTGCCGCCCGCGAACGCGGCATCGCCGTGTTCAACGCGCCTTACTCCAACACCCGTTCGGTAGCCGAGCTGGTGCTGGCCGAGGCCATCCTGCTGCTACGCGGCATTCCGGAGAAGAACGCTTCCTGCCACCGCGGCGGCTGGATCAAGTCCGCAGCCAACTCCTTCGAAATCCGTGGCAAGAAGCTGGGTATCGTCGGCTACGGCTCCATCGGCACCCAGCTGTCGGTACTGGCCGAAGCCCTGGGCATGCAGGTGTTCTTCTATGACACCGTGACCAAGCTGCCGCTGGGCAACGCCACCCAGGTGGGCAACCTGCACGAGCTGCTGGGCATGTCCGACATCGTCTCCCTGCACGTGCCCGAGCTGCCGTCCACCCAGTGGATGATCGGCGAGAAGGAAATCCGCGCCATCAAGAAGGGCGGCATCCTGATCAACGCCGCACGCGGCACCGTGGTCGAGCTGGATCACCTGGCTGCCGCCATCAAGGACGAGCACCTGATCGGCGCCGCCATCGACGTGTTCCCGGTCGAGCCCAAGTCCAACGACGAGGAGTTCGAGAGCCCGCTGCGTGGCCTGGACCGCGTGATCCTGACCCCGCACATCGGTGGTTCCACCGCCGAAGCCCAGGCCAACATCGGTCTGGAAGTGGCCGAGAAGCTGGTCAAGTACAGCGACAACGGTACTTCGGTGTCCTCCGTGAACTTCCCGGAAGTGGCCCTGCCGTCCCACCCGGGCAAGCACCGTCTGCTGCACATCCACCAGAACGTGCCGGGCGTGATGAGCGAGATCAACAAGGTGTTCGCCGACAACGGCATCAACATCTCCGGCCAGTACCTGCAGACCGACGACAAGGTCGGCTACGTGGTGATCGACGTCGATGCCGAGTACTCGGACCTCGCCCTCGAGAAGCTGCAGCACGTGAACGGAACGATCCGCAGCCGCGTCCTGTTCTAAGACGGGGCTGCTGCGCGTCGGCGATACTGCGTTGGAAAGAGCCTCGGAGATGCTCATTTACAGTCGTAAACTCCGCTCTCCTCGGCTCTTTCCGCCTTGTCTCGCTCTAGCTCGCGAGCCACTGGCAGATATTCGCAGGACATGAAAAAGGGAGGCCTCGGCCTCCCTTTTTCGTTTCCAGCGTCTTTACTTCACCGTCACGGTGATGGATTGCGAGATCACCGGCGGCTCAAGCGGTACGTGGTTCTTGTCCCCCACCAGGAGCTGCAGGGTGTGCGTGCCGGGCGGCAGGGTGACCTGGGTTTCGGTCTGGCCCTTGCCGAAGTGGCGGATGCTGTCGGTCATGGGCAGCGGCTTGTCCATCTCCGGCTGTTCGGCGAGATCGATCAACAGGTGGTGGTGACCGGTTGCGGGCACATCCACGCCAGCCGGCGCGACGCCCATGCCCTTGAGGCCGAACTTGACGGTGAAGGTCTGGCCGACGGTGGCGCCATCAGCCGGCTCGATGAAGTACACCTGCGCACCTTCAGGTGCCGGGGTACGTGGGACAGCCGCCAGTGTGGCGGTGGCGGCGCCGAGGAGCAGGGCGCCCAGGCTCAGAAAAGACAAAGTCCTCATTACACATCTCCATGTTTTTGTGAGCGAGACACCAGACTCCATGCAACCGAATAGGTTCACTTGCTGTCCGAGCAAGGCGTTGCACCCACGCCAGCCGAAAAAACATAACGAAACGAGGAAGTCCCCCATGCGTCTGCTGTACTGCCTGCCCGCCCTGTTCGCCCTGCTGAGCCCCCTGGCCCAGGCCGAACTGCTCGATGACGTCTGGGAACGCGGCAGCCTGCGCATCGCCCTCGAAGACAACAATCCCCCCTACAGCTACCGCGAAGACGGCAAGCTGACCGGCTTCGGCGTGGAGCTGGGCCGGGCCCTGGCGGCGGAATTGAACGTGGACGCGGAATTCGTGGTGGACGACGACGGCAAGATGCTCGAAGGCCTGCAAAGCGGTCGCTACGACATCGCCCTGGATCAGCTCGCAGCATCGGAACAGGGCCAGGCCACCCTGGAATTCAGCGAGCCCTACGTCTTTCCCCTGGCCGAGGCCGAAGGCGACAGTGGCGCGGAACAACCCATGGCGATTCCCTTCCAGAAGGGCAACCCGGCATTTCGCGACACCCTCAACCGTGCGCTGGTCAAGCTGCGCGGTGAAGGCAAGCTGGGCGAACTCTCGGAGCAGTGGCTGGGCAAGGATCTCAGTCAGCCCGCTGCAACCAGCTCGCGCTGAGACTCAGGCCTCGTCCAGTTCGGCCAGGCGCGCGGCCGCCTCGGCCAACTCCTCCTCGCTGAACACCTCGACACCGGCGCGGCGCAGGGCCGCGGCGGTCACGCCCTCACCCGCGACGCGAACGCCGCTGAACGTGCCGTCGTAGTTTTCGCGGTTGCCGCAGGATGGACTGCGCGACTTGAGCAGCGCGATGCGGATGCCGTGGGCCGCAACCAGCTCCAGGGCAATGCGCGCCCCGGCAACGAATTCGGCGGTCACATCCAGGCCATCGTCGGTCAGCACCGGTAATTCACCGTCCAGCACCGCAGCACCGCGTCCGCCGGCAATCTCCGCCGGAGCGCGCGGGGTTGGCAGGCCACCCGCCACTTCCGGACAGAGCGGCACGATGCGCCCCCCCGCCTGCCAACGCTCCAGCAGGCCGAAAGGCCCATGGGCGCCGCCGTCGTAGCGCACGCGCTGCCCGAGCAGGCAGCGACTGACCAGAATCTTCTGCATCGTCTTCTCCAGAGGGGCGCCTTGATGGTCACCCCGGGTAACACCGGCGACACCGGCGCGAACCGGGCCCTGATCGAAGGTATTGCCTTGGCCGGGCAACTGCCAAGCCGGTCACAGGGGCAGGCGACGAACTTCCCCATCCTTAGGCGGGAAGCGCCCGTCGCCACTGGCTGCCACCCGTTCGGCACTCCAGACTCTGCGCGCCAACCGCACAGGAGCGTGCCATGCCCAGAACAACAAAGAACCTTCGCCTTGCCCTGGCCTGTGGCACCGCCCTGCTCAGCGGCACCGGCCAGGCCGCACTCGAATCCCTGGACAACCAGGCCCTCAGCGAAATCAGCGGCCAGGCCGGGATCAACCTGCGCCTGGACGTGATGGCGCGCATCGACCGCATCAGTTGGAACGACGACGGTGGCAGCCTGTCGCTGCGCAACGTCCGTATCGACAACGGCTGCCTCAAGCCCGGCGACTGTCCGAACGGCGCCGGCGGCAGCTTCCCCCTGGGGGCGGCACAGCTCGGTCTTACCCTGCCCATTTTCGGCGTCGACCAACCGACCCTGAAAGTCGATGTGGTGAAGAACGCCGCCGGCACCCAGCAGGTCCGCCTGGAGCTGCCGGACCTCACCACCATCAACGATCAGCTCCAGGGCAGCGGCATCCCCGCCCAGCGCATTCGCGTGCGCGTCGCCGCCGACATGCACATCGGCGAGAGCCGCCTGGGCAGCCTGGAGATTCGCGACATCACCGACCTGCGGGGAAATTTCCGCGTCTGGGGGCACTGAACCCGGCAGGGCTAAAGCGGGCTACCTCGCCGGCGGAACCAGCCGGCGATGGACATGCGTTCGCGGTTCGCCGGCAAGACCTCGTGGGGCAGCTCGGCGGACAGGAACACCACCAGGCTGCCGCCTTCGGGGAGAACGTCCCGCTCGCCCTCGGCCAGGTACAGGCGCAGTGCGCCGCCCTGCTCCGCCTGCCAGTCGGCGTTCAGATACGCCACAACCGACACCGTGCGACGGTCATCGTCACGGAAGCGGTCCAGGTGTTTCTGGTAGAAGGCACCGGGCGGATAGAGGGCGAAGTGGCACTCGAAGTCTTCCAGCCCGAGGTAAAGCTCGTGGTTGAGGCGCTGGCGCAGTTCGTCCATCAGCGCCAGGTAGGCGTCGCTGGCGGCCGACTGGCCAGGCTCCAGCCAGTGGATACGGTCACCCCGCACACCCTCGCGAACCTGCTGTCCCTCACCACGCCCCACGGATGCCGGCGCAAGGCTCCCGTCAGCGGAGCGCACGCGACACTCTACGGCGAGGTTGGTGGTCAGTTCGGCGGGGAGTGCCAGGCGCTGATGGGACCAGCCCTGGTTGGCCAGGTCGTCGACGATCAGGGCAGTCAGCGGGGATTCGGGAGATGGAGTCATGATGGCGGCATTCTACCAGCGGCCAGGAAATCGCCTACATGACTTACGGCAGTTTCCGACACCTCGACAATAAAGCCCGAGTCCGCTGAGAATAGCCGCACGCTCAATCCCGCACTGCCCGCCCGCCGCCACCGCCTTCCCCGCCGAACCGATGCCGTTAGCGTGGGTCCGATACGAACTGCGGACTGCGTCATCAAGGAGACTCCATGCGCCTGCTCTTCGCCGTCACCCTCCTCCTCTTCGGTTTGCCCGCCCTGGCCGACGACCACACCAATCTCTACCAGGCAGCCGGCTGGCCGGAACAGCGCGCGCACTTCAACGACGCCCTCACGGCGGCCCAGCAGCGCTACCAGAAAACCTTGCCGCCGGCGGTCTACCAGGCCCTGGTGGACAACAGCAATCGCCGCTTCCAGCCCCAGGCCATCGACCAGCGCGCCCAGGTTGCGCTGCGCCACCAGCTTCAGGACCCGCGTCCGGCACTGGCCTTCTTCCAGTCGCCGCTGGGCAAGAAGATCATCGCCGCTGAAACCCTGGCCACCCGCCGCGACCAACTGGCCAAGCACGCCAGCGGACTGCCGCGCATCGAGGCTGAAGCCACCCGACGTCTGCTGATCAGTCACCTGACCCAGGCCTTGCCGGCCCGTGAAGCCGGCGCGGAAGTCAGCCTCGCCCTGGCCGGTGTCGCTGCCGACAGCCTGAGCCAGATGCTGCCCGGCCTGCTCGGCGGCGGCCAGGCACAAGGCATGATCGACGGCCAGCGTCAGCGGCTGATGGAGCAGATCGGCAACGATCTGGATAACACCCTGCTCTACGTCTACCGCGACCTGTCCGATCCGGAGCTGGAAGAGTTCGTCACCTTCGCCGAATCCGCGGACGGCAAGGCCTATTACCAGGCCGCCCTGGCCGCCGTGCGCGCAGGCCTCGCCGTAGGCCAGGACGCCTCGGCCCAGCAGGGGTTCTGAACCACCTCGCAGAGTGAGCGCCGCGTAGAGCCTGCGATACCCATGCTACGTGGCTGTGGCGTCAGCCCAGGCGCTCGCGCAAGAAGCCAAAATACCGCTCCCGATAGGCCGGCGCCTCGTTCACCAGATGGTGACCGGCCCCTTCGAGCATCAGCACCTCCGGCTGGTCGAACTTCTCCGCCAGCACCCTGAGGTTGTGCCGCCAGTCCACCGTCATGTCGCCGTCGCCCTGGATCACCAGCGGCCGACGCGAACTGCGCTGCGCCCGCTCGATGCGCGGCACCCAGCGCGCCAGCGCGCCGACCCAGGCGGTGGGCAGGGTCTGCGGCTGCAGCGGGTCCTTGTGGTGGACGAACTCGATGAACTCGGCGTCGCTGGAGTTGACGCTGAAGCGCCGTGGAATGCTTTCGACGAAGTGCCGCATCAACTGGTAGCTGAACTTCGACCAGCCCCAGGCGCGCGGACGCACCAACGGAGCGAATAGCAGGGTCTCGCCCACCTCCGGACGCGGCGTGCCGGTCAGCAGATAGTCCAGCAGGATGGCGCCGCCGGTGCTCTGCCCGGCCAGGTGCCAGGGTTGCGGCAGGTTCAGGGCCGCGGCCTCGCCCAGCAGGGCCTGGAGGGTGGCCTGGTACTCGGCGAAGTCGCCGATGCTGGCCCGCGCGCCGCTGGACAGCCCATGGCCGGGCAGGTCGCAGGCGATCACCGCGAATCCCATGCCCAGCGCCCACTCCACCAGATGGCCATAGAGGCCCATGTGGTCGTAGTAGCCGTGCAGCATCACCAGGCTTGCGCGCGGTTCGGGGGGCAGCCAGAGCTGGGTGACCAGCGAATACCCGGCAGCCCCGACGCAGCCCAGGCGCGCCTGCACGCCCGGAAGGCGAGCGGCGAAATCCAGCCGGTAGAACGCGCGATAGCTCTGGCTCTGGCGCAGGTCGGCGGCACCTGCGGCCAAGGGTCGCAACAGCGGACGCAGGAGATCGGGCTGGAACGGGTCTGACATCGGGCTTTCCCTGAATGAAGCAACGCTATCCACAGGACCGCCTGGGGTCCTGGCCGGCTGCCGATATTCTGCTGCCCGGCGCAACGTGGCAAGCTACGCGCCCCCGCACAGGCCCATATCCATGCGTGCATTCAAGCCCAAGACCCTGATCACCAGCCTCGCCCTCCTCGCCTGCGTCGGCGCCATCCTGCTGGCCCTGCGCTGGTACGAGTCGCGCTATGTGCGCCCTTTCAATAGCCAGGCGACGGTGTTCTCCGGCGAGCAACTGCGCCTGCCCGCCGAGCTGGCCGGTCCCGGCCCCATTCGCCTGGTGCACTTCTGGGACCCGGCCTGCCCGTGCAACGCCGGCAACCAGCAGCACCTGGCCGAACTGATCCAGCGCTTCGCGCCCCAGGGCGTGACCTTCCATGCCTTGCAGAAGCCGGGCAGCAAGGGACAGCTGCCACCGGGTCTGGAAGCCCTGCAACCACTGGCCGAGGTGCCTGGCGCCGAACAGTTGCCGGCGGTGCCCGCGGTGGGCATCTGGGACCGCGAAGGCCGTCTGGCCTACTTCGGCCCTTATAGCGAAGGCGCGGTGTGCAATTCGGCCAACAGCTTCATCGAACCCATCCTCGAAGCCCTGATCGACAACCGCCCGGTGCGCGCCAGCAGCACCCTGGCGGCAGGCTGCTTCTGCGCCTGGCGGGAGCCGTCCTAAACCGCGTTCAGGCGCGCCCGATAGGCCTCCGGTGGCATGCCGTACCACCGGCGAAAGGCCCGGTAGAACGGCGACAGTTCGGAGAATCCGCAGGCTCGCGCCACCTCGCGCATCGCCATGCCCTCCCGCAGCAACTCCACCGCACGCTGCTGCTGCACCGACTCACGCACCCTGCGCAGGTTGCTGCCCTGCTCCGCCAGGGCCCGCTGCAAGCCGCCCGCGCCAAGGCCCAGTTCCGCCGCGCAGGCTTCCAGCGAGCAGTCCGCCCGACCGAGGCGAACCCCCAGCAGGTAGCGCAGGCGGTTGAGCAGGTCATTGCCCGCCAGCACTTCCAGTTGCACCTCGGCGTGGCGCCAGAGCAACTGGTGCAGTTCGGGATTGGCGGTACGCGACGGGCGTTTCAGCAGGGACGCCGGGAACAGCAGCGCGTCGTGCTCGCAGCCGAACTCCGGCAGCAGGCCGAACAGCCGCTGATGCTCACTGACCCGCGCCGGCCGGGAATGACGGAACTGCACGCCCTCCAGGCGGAATTCGCCATCGGTGATGAAGCCCAGCAGTTTGACGAACAGCAGCGCCAGGCACTCCATCTGCTGGCGCAAGGACGAGAACCCCAGGTAGTTGAGATCGATCACCAGCCGGGCCTGCGCGCCCTCGGTCCGTAGCTGGGCAACGAAACCGCCGGAGAGGATGTGCTGGAAGCGCAGGAAGCTTGCCAATGCCTCGTCCAGATCACGGCTGGCCAGCAGCAGGTAGCCCACCACATCGAGCAAGCGCGGCTTCATGACCTCGCCCAGATGCAGTCCGATATCGGGGTCGCCAACCAGGGAGTCGGCGGCCAGCCAGAACTGCGGCGCATCGTCGTGCCGCAGGCGGCCGTCCACCGGCGGCGGCCCCGGGCGACGGTGCTGGTTCACGCCCAGGTAGACCCGCCCCGGATTGAGACCCAGCTCGGCCAGCGCTTCATAGAGCAGGCGACGCAGGGTGGCCGAATGAGTCAGCGGGGCGAAGCTGGAGGCATCGGGGTCAACGGTGGACATGGCGGCTCCTCGAAATTGACCGAAGACTTTCAGCTCGCACGCCTTTGGTCAATGCCCGCCAGGTTCCGCTTGGGGAGAATGCCGCGACCATAACAACAAGGAATTTCGTGCATGAAACGCACCCTGACTGTCCTGGCCGTCGTCATCGCAGCGGCCGCCGGCGGCGCCGCCTGGTACAGCGAGAGCAAGAAACCGCTGCGCGACGGCGAGCTTTCCCTGGCCCATCTCCAGGCCCCGGTGACCGTCCACTACGACGAGCGCGGCGTGCCGCACATCCAGGCCAGCAACGAAGCCGACCTGTATCGCGCGCTGGGCTTCGTCCATGCCCAGGACCGCCTGTTCCAGATGGAAATGCTGCGCCGCCTCGCCCGTGGCGAACTGGCCGAAGTCCTCGGTGCCCGCCTGGTGGACACCGACCGCCTGTTCCGCACCCTGGGGATTCGCGCCCACGCCGACGAATACGCCCGCAAGATGGACCCGAACAGCCCGGCGACCAAAGCCCTGCAGGCGTACCTCGACGGCATCAACCAGTACCAGGACAGCCGCCCGGCGCCGGTGGAATTCGACCTGCTGGGCATCGAGAAACGCCCCTTCACAGTCGCCGACACCCTCTCCGTCGCCGGCTACATGGCCTACAGCTTCGCCGCCGCATTCCGCACCGAGCCGGCCATCACCTACGTGCGCGACGAGCTGGGCGCCGATTACCTGAAGGCCTTTGACCTCGACTGGCACCCCGAAGGTGTGATCGGCCAGCCGCTGGCCAAGGGCGATTGGCAGGACCTCAACAGCCTCGCGCATCTCAGCCAGCAAGCCCTGGTCGAAGCCGGCCTGCCGCAGTTCGAGGGCAGCAACGCCTGGGCCGTATCCGGCAGCCGCACCGCCAGCGGCAAACCCCTCCTGGCTGGCGATCCGCATATCCGCTTCGCCGTACCGGCGGTGTGGTACGAGGCGCAGCTGAGCTATCCGGGCTTCGAACTCTACGGCCACCACCAGGCCCTGAACCCGGTCGCGTCCCTCGGGCACAACCGTCAGTTCGCCTGGAGCCTGACCATGTTCCAGAACGACGATCTCGACCTGATCGCCGAGAAGAGCAATCCGGACAACCCGAACCAGATCTGGTACCAGGGCCAGTGGGTGAACCTGGAAAGCCGCGAGGAAACCATCCAGGTCAAGGACGGCGAGCCAGTGAAACTGACCCTGCGCCGCTCGCCCCACGGCCCGATTATCAACGACGCACTCGGCGCGGCGGCCGGCAAGACGCCGATCGCCATGTGGTGGGCCTTCCTGGAAACCGAGAACCCGATCCTCGACGCCTTCTACCAGCTCAACCGCGCCGACAGCCTGGACAAGGCCCGCGCCGCCGCCGAGAAGATCCATTCCCCTGGCCTCAACGTCATCTGGGCCAGCGCCAGCGGTGACATCGGCTGGTGGGCGTCGGCGAAACTGCCGCAACGCCCGGACGGCGTGAATCCGTACTTCATCCTCGATGGCAGCACCGGCGAAGCCGACAAGCCCGGCTACCTGCCCTTCAGCGCCAATCCCCACGAGGAGAACCCTGAGCGCGGCTTCATCGTTTCGGCCAACTACCAGCCACTGTCGCCAACGGGCGTCGCCATTCCGGGTTACTACAACCTGCCGGACCGCGGCGTGCGCCTGAACCAGTTGCTGGCCGAACCCGGCGTGAAGTGGGATGTACAGAACAGCCAGGCGTTGCAGCTGGACACCACCACCGGCTATGGCCCGCGCCTGCTCGCGCCCATCCTCGACGACCTGCGCTCGGCAGCGGCCAACGACGCCGAGCGCGCGGTAGTGGAGCAACTGGCCGGCTGGACGGGCGACCATCCGCTGGACTCCACCGCGGCCACGCTGTTCAACCAGCTCACCTACGAACTGGCCAACGTGATGATGCGCGACGAGTTGGGCGATGCCTTCTTCGACAGCCTGCTGCAAACGCGCATCCTCGACGCCGCCCTGCCGCGCCTGACCAATGACCCGGCATCGCCCTGGTGGGATATACGCCAGACGCCGCAGAAGGAAGGCCGCGCAGAGGTGGTCAAGGCGGCCTGGCAGGCCAGTCTGGCGCACCTGAAGAAGACCTTCGGCGACGACAGCTCGAAGTGGCAGTGGGGCAACGGCCACACCCTGACCCACAGCCACCCGCTGGGCCAGCAGAAGCCGCTGAACCTGCTGTTCAACGTCGGTCCCTTCGCCGCGCCGGGTGGCCACGAAGTGCCCAACAACCTGTCCCACCGCGTCGGCCCGGCGCCCTGGGAAGTGTTCCACGGCCCCTCGACACGCCGCCTGGTGGACATGGCCGACGCCGAGCATGCCCTGGGCATCAACCCGGTAGGCCAGAGCGGCGTGCCCTTCGACCGCCATTACAAGGACCAGGCCGAGGCCTACATACGCGGCGAATACGTGCCGATGCACTTTGCCGAGGATGAGGTGAAGGCGAATAGCCAGGAGACGCTGAAATTGGTGCCTGGGAACTAAGGCCCTCTCCCCCGGCCCCTCTCCCTGAAGGGAGAGGGGTGACTCAGGAGCTGACCCCCTGCACAGAATGCCCCCTCTCCCTGAGGGAGAGGGCTGGGGTGAGGGGGAAAGGTCCCAGATAATTCGGCGTCACTCCCGGTGCACCTCAAACCCTCCCCAACGCCTGCGCCAGATCCGCGCGCAGATCGTCCACGTCCTCCACCCCCACCGACAACCGCACCAGCGAATCGCCGATGCCCAGCTCCGCGCGGATCTCCGCCGGGATGCTGGCGTGGGTCATGATCGCCGGATGCTCGATCAGGCTCTCCACGCCACCCAGGCTCTCGGCCAGGGTGAAGATACGCACCGCTTCGAGGAATCGACGGGTACCCGCCAGGTCGGCCCGCAGATCGAGGGAGATCATGCCCCCGTAACCGTGCATCTGCCGCCGCGCCAACGCGTGCTGCGGGTGGGACTGCAGGCCGGGGTAGTAGACCCGCGCCACCTGGGGCTGCTGCTCCAGCCAGAAGGCCAGCTCCAGGGCGTTGTGGCAGTGGCGTTCCATGCGCAGCGCCAGGGTCTTCACCCCGCGCAGGGTGAGAAAGGCGTCGAAGGGCCCGGCGATGGCGCCCACGGCGTTCTGCAGGAAGCCCAGGCGCTCGCGCAGGGGTTCACAGCGGTTGTCGGCGGAAACGATGGCGATGCCGCCGATCACATCGGAGTGGCCATTGAGGTACTTGGTGGTGGAGTGCACCACCAGGTCGAAGCCCAGCTCCAGCGGCCGCTGCACCCAGGGACTGGCGAAGGTGTTATCCGCCACCAGGATGATGCCCCGCCCCTGGCACAGCTCCACGATGGCTTCCAGGTCGGCCAGGCGCAGCAGCGGGTTGCTCGGGGTCTCCACCCAGAGCATGCGGGTGTCGTCCTGGATCGCCGCCCGGATCGCGCCGATATCGCTGAAGTCGACGAAGCTGAACCTGTGCCCGGCGCTGACCCGCCGCACCCGTTCGAACAGGCGGAAGGTGCCGCCGTAGAGGTCATTGCTCGCAACGATGTGAGACCCGCTGTCGAGCAGCTCCAGCACCGTGGAAATGGCCGCCAGCCCGGACGCGAAAGCGAAGGCCTGAGCGCCGCCTTCCAGGTCCGCGACGCAGCGTTCCAGGGCCCAGCGCGTAGGGTTGTGGGAACGGCCGTAATCCAGCCCCTTGTGCACGCCGGGGCTTGCCTGGGCATAGGTGGAGTTGGCGTAGATCGGCGGCATGATGGCCCCGGTGGAAGGGTCGGGGGCTTGGCCGGCGTGGATGACGCGGGTGGCGAAGGCACGTGGATCAGTGTCGTCCTGCTGGCTCATGCAAGGGTCCTCCGCAGGTGATTGAGCAGGTCGGAGCGGGTAATGAGGCCGTGAAATCCGGAAGTGTCCGCGATGATGGCGACCAGGCCACGGTCAAGTTCTTCCTGCAGTTCGGCCAGGCTGGCATCGGGTGCCAGGGTTTCCAGGCGCGTGGTCATGACGCCCGCCACCGGCTGGCGGAAGTGTGTGGCGTCGGCGTGCACGCCTAGCAGGATGTCCGATTCATCCACCACGCCCACCAATTGCCCGTCCCGCAGCACCGGCAGTTGCGAAACATCCGCCAGGCGCATGCGCTGGAAGGCGGTGAGCAGGGTGTCGTCCGGCCCCACACTGATCACCCGACCGTCCTCGTAGCGCCGCGCGATGATGTCGCGCAGGTCGCCGTAGCGCTTGCGCGCCAGCAGGCCCTGGTCGGTCATCCACTGGTCGTTGTAGACCTTCGACAGGTAGCGGGTTCCGGTATCGCAGACGAAGCTGACCACGCGCTTCGCCGTCTTCTGCTCGCGGCAGTAACGCAGCGCCGCCGCCAGCAGGGTGCCCGTGGAGGAGCCGCCGGGAATGCCCTCGGCGCGCAACAGCTCGCGGGCATGGGCGAAGCTCTCTTCGTCGCTGATGGAATAGGCGTGGCGCACACTGGAGAGGTCGGCGATGGAGGGCACGAAGTCTTCACCGATGCCCTCCACCGCCCAGGAGCCGACGGTGCCCAGGGTGCCACTGCGCACGTACTCGGCCATCACCGAACCCACCGGGTCGGCCAGGACCATTTCCAGATCGGGTTGCACCCGACGGAAGTAGCGGGTCAGGCCGGTGAGGGTGCCGGCGGAGCCGACGCCGACGACGATGGCGTCCACGTTCTGCCCGGTCTGCTGCCAGATCTCCGGGCCGGTGGTGCTCTCGTGGGCCAGGGGGTTGGCCGGGTTGTTGAACTGGTCGGCGAAGAAGGCGCCGGGAATCTGCGCCGCCAGGCGGCCGGCCAGGTCCTGGTAGTAATCGGGGTGCCCCTTGCCGACATCGGAGCGGGTGATGTGCACCTCGGCACCCATGGCTTTCAGGTGCAGCACCTTCTCGGTGGACATCTTGTCCGGCACCACCAGCACCACCCGGTAGCCCTTGGCGCGGCCCACCAGTGCCAGGCCCAGGCCAGTGTTACCGGCGGTCGCCTCGACTATGGTGCCGCCAGGCTTGAGCCGGCCATCACGTTCGGCGCTGTTGATCATGGCAACGCCGATGCGGTCCTTGATCGAGCCACCGGGGTTCTGGGATTCGAGTTTCAAGAACAGGGTGCAGGGGCCGGTATCGAAGCGGGTGACCCGCACCAACGGGGTGTTGCCGATCAGGTCGAGGACTGCGGGACGAACATCTTTGACACTGTTCATGGCGTCACCTCCTTGCGCGACCAGGCAGGGGGCGAAGCAGGCGCCCCACGCTGGAACATAGGCCGCGAGGCGGAGTGCCGCCACGGGT
This sequence comes from Pseudomonas sp. BN515, assembly GCF_029873155.1. Classification (NCBI taxonomy): domain Bacteria; kingdom Pseudomonadati; phylum Pseudomonadota; class Gammaproteobacteria; order Pseudomonadales; family Pseudomonadaceae; genus Pseudomonas; species Pseudomonas sp. BN515. The sequence goes on from NZ_SSOH01000049.1 coordinate 47,803, forward strand.
TCCGACGAAGGGGGAAGGGATTGACTGCCCTTTGCTATCGTCCGCCCAAGCCTGGGCATCCATCAGCGTGATGCTGCGCGGGGCATTCCACGGCGCCTCGGAAACTGTCCCCACATGGGGACAAGCGGGACCTACGGAGTTTTGAGAATCCTCTGATTCGGTCGGCTCTTCCCCCCCAATAGACTCCCAGGCTCATGCACCTAGGGCCGTCAATCCTGACGAAACCCGGGACGATAAAGGTGGGCCTCATGACCTGGGACAGGTGTTGCCGATTGGGTTCTCTGCTCGCAGCGGGCGTCCTGGCTTTCCAGGCACTGGCGGCCGACGAGGACATCAATGGAGCCGCCGTAGGCTCCTACCAGGAGCCCGGCTACGCAGCCAATCGCGACTTTGCTCAAGGGCAGCAGGTCGACAGCATCGACCCTTTCACCGGTGCATTGAAGATCCTCACCCGGGACCTGCTGATACCGGGCAACGGCGGGCTGGATATCGAAGTCCTGCGCAACTACCAGAGCGTCACCAACAGCCATGGCCCCTACAGCAACGGCTACCGCGAGCGCACCCCTTTCGGTACCGGCTGGGACCTGCACTTCGGCCGGCTCTGGGTCTCCGGCAAATACCAGTACCTGAACCAGGCGGACAACAACCGCGGTTGCCAGATCGGCAACCAGGTGGCTTCCAACCTCAACCCCATCCTTGAACTACCGGACGGCTCGCGCCAGGTCCTGGCCAACGGCAATGGCCAGGACCACGCGTTCATTACCAAGGAGCGCTGGATCGGACGCTGCCTGCCACGATCGATGAACCAGGGCGACGGCGGACTCATCGTCATCTCCCCGGCCGGGTTGAAATACATCTTCGACAAGAAAGGCACGGTATCGCCAGACCAGCAGTTGCGTACCTACTTCGTGACCCGCATCGAGGACCCGGACGGCAACTTCCTCAACTTCACCTACAACATCGGCACGCACAATCTCTATGGCCGGCATCATCTGCTCAAGTCGATACAGGCTTCGGACGGACGCTCCGTGCACCTGACCTACCGGGACGAAACAGGACAGCGGCCTGTATTGGACAGCATCGTCGCCAATGGCGTGACCCTCCGATATGCCTACATCGATGCCAATTGGGGCATAGGTGCCAAGCCGCACTACCTGGAGAGCGTGCACTATCCGGACGGCACGCGCTGGTCCTATAGCTACAACAACGCCAGCAGTCTGACCGGGACCGTACCCGGCCGCTTCGCCATGGCAAGCATGACCAGCCCCACGGGCCTGCGTACCAGCTATGCCTACGAATACCGGCAAATGGGGCCCAACCCGGCCGAACGACTCAACGTCATCAGCCGGCGCACGCTGTCCGGCATCCAGGGCGCGCCCACCGAACAAGTCTGGGAGTACCAATACGCCAAGGGCCGCGCCCCGAACAACGACCAGACCCTGGTCAAAGGACCGTTGCAATGCATCGGCTACGAGCATGTGGGCGCCGACACCGTAGCCAACGGCGCAACGGGCGTGAACCGTGGACTGTGGAAGGTCGGTGCGCTGGTCCGCAAGTACACAGCAGCGCGTGCTGGCTCAGGTTGCGGGCCGGCATTGCGCACCGAAACCTATACGTGGACCAGTCAGGACATCTCACTCCAGCACGAGGTGCGCCGTTACAACCTGCTGGTGGAGGACCGCACCCGCGCCGCCCTGCTGGCAAGCAAGTTGGTCGTTCAGGACGGCACCAGCTACAGCACGCGATACACCTACGACGCCTACGGGCAACCCCTGACGGTGGCCGAGCAAGGCCAGTTGGCACGCACCACGACCTACACCTATGTCAGGCCCGGTGGACACTGGATGCTGGGCAAAGTGGCCAGTCAAACCATCTCCGGCATACCTGGTGCGATCACCAGCAGCTACAGCAACTCGGGGCGCCTGACACAGCAGGTGCATTTCGGCGTTGCCACGACCTTCAGCTATACCTCCACGGGCGACCTGGCGACCCAAGTCGATGCCAACGGCCGCACCACTCGCCACGCTGGCTATTTCCGGGGCATTGCCGGCACCACGACCCAACCCGACGGAGGGGTGATCCGCCGCACGGTCAACCCAACAGGCACCCTCGGCTCCATCACCGATCCCCTGGGCCGAGTCACGCGCTACTCCTACGACAGCATGAACCGCGTCACCGCCGTGATGCTGCCCAAGGGAGGCGCCAGCAATCTCGCAGTCAGCTACGCCTTTGGCGCCAACGGAATCACGGAAACCCTCAAACGTGCCAACTACACCCGGGTCCGTCAGTACAACGCGCTTGGGCAACTGATCAACCAGCGCGAGTCCGGCGGCAGCGCGCCGATCGTGAGCGCCGCCACCTACGGGGCGGATGGCCAGCCGGCCACACAGTCCCTGCCCGGCTACAACCAGGCCAGCACTAGCCTGCTCACCTTCGAATACGACGGTCTCGGGCGGCGAATCCTGCTGCGTCACGCCGACGGCAGCACGATCAGTACCCACTACGCGGCGGCGAACACCCAGACCCAGCGCGACGAACGCGGCAACGTCACGACCCTGGCTTATGCGGCCTTCGGTGAGCCTTCCGAGCAAATCCTGATAAAGACGGTCCAGCCGGGCGGCATCACCACGACCTTTGGCCGGGACAACCTGGGCCGGCTCCTGTCCATCGAACAAGGCGGGCTGATTCGCCGCTACACCTACGACGCCCGCGGGTTACTCAACACTGAAGTCAACCCGGAATCCCAGACCACGCTGTACGGCTACGACGCCGTGGGCAATCGCACGAGCCGCAAGGTGGGCGCGGCGGCGGTCGACACCTTCGGCTATGACGCCATGAACCGCCTGGTGCGCATCACCCATCCCAACAGCCAGACCTTCACCTTTAACTACGACCTGGCCGGAAGGCTGCTGTCGCAGACCTCTTACCAGGGCAACACCTGGAACTACACCTATGACCTCCACGACCTGCTGGTAAGCGAAAGCCTCGTTCTGACCAGCCCGGCGGCCCGTATTCTGACCTTTCGCTATAGCTACAACGCCCAGGATAGTCTGCAGTCGATCACCTACCCCAGTGGCCTGGTGGTGGACTACGCCCCCGATGCTTACGGGCGAGCCACCCGGGCCGGCACTTACGCCAGTGCCATCGCGTATCACCCCGACGGACAACTGAGCACGCTGACCTATGGCAACGGCCGCAGGTTGAGCGTTGCAGTGGACGCCCGGCGCCTGCGGGTGACGGAACGCCAGGTGGGCGGGCCCGACCGGCCGCTGCACCTGCGCTACGCCTATGACGCGGCCAGTAACCCCACGCAGATCGCCGACCTGCAGAACAGCGCCTATACCCAGACACTGGGCTACGACGCCTTGAACCGCCTGACCAGCGCACGGGGCATCTGGGGTGCCGCGAGCTTTGCCTACAACCTTCGTGGTGACCTCACCCGACAAACCCTCGGCAGCCGGGTCATCGACTACGGCTACGACAGCCAGGGGCGCCTGGCCAGCCTGGGCGGGGCACTGAGCGCCCGGCTCAGCTACGACGCCCGCGGCAACATCCTCAGTGCCGCCGGCCAGTATGGCTACGACCACGCAAGCCGGATGACCTGGCTATGCCTGACACCACGCGCCGATTGCGCCACCGCACCAGACGAACGCTACCGCTATGACGCAGCCGGCCGACGGGTGACCACCACCGACGCCGGGGGAGGCCTGCGCATTAGCGTCTACGGCAGAAATGGCCAGCTGCTTCGCGAAGAAGATGCCAATGGCGGGGTCAAGGAATACATCCACGTAGCCGGCCAACTGCTGGCCCACCGCGAGCAATGCTCCGACCGGGACAGCGATCTCGACGGCATGCCCGACTGCTACGAACGACGGCTCGGCCTGGACCCTGCAGACCCCAGGGACGGCCGCGCGGACAGCGACGGCGATGGCCTGAGCAATGCGGATGAGTACCGACTTGGCACCAAGCTACGCAATGCCGACAGCGACAACGACGGCATGCCCGATGGCTGGGAGTTCCAGCACAAGCTCAACCCCCTGAATGCGGCCGATGCCCACTTCGACGCGAACGGCGACGGCATATCCAACCTGAACAGTTACAGGCAGGGAATATCGCTCTCCAAACCGGCCTGGCCGGCCGTGGTGCCGGTGATGCACCAGATGTCGACAGGGCACTGATGGTCAGATCGAAAAGTTTCATAGGGGCCTCGGTGACGAAGCGCCATCCGTACCGCCTCATCACTTGGCAATACCACCTGAGTCAGACAGGGAGACCAGCATGCGAGCCTTATCTTTCATAGTCCTCATGGCTTTATCCGCAGCCGCGCAGTCCGACGCGCTCTACTGCGCGGGGAAGATTGCCCAGGCGATCGTCTATGGCAATGGAAACCTGATGGTGCTGAGCACCTGGAGAAGCGACTGGACAGTGCTGTGCAATCTCAAAGGCACCCCATCCATCGACTCGGTGACCTGCTCCCACTGGTCCTCGCTCACCAGCATGGCGTTCAAGGACGGCGCGACGCTCGGGCTCTATTACAACGTCCCTACCGGCACCACCTGCGCCAACCTCCCGACCTACGCCAAGGCGCCTGTACCGGTCTATTTGAGGCTGGTTTCGCCCAAATAAGGGACAAGAGAAAAGGAGCCTCTCATGCACAGGATCATCGCCTTTTTCCTGGCACTTCTACTGCTGGGTTCCGCCCAGGCAGCAACACTGGTCTTCACCACGTACTATCACAACGACCATCTGGGGTCGCCGGTCGCTGCCACCGACGAGCGCAATGAACTGCTCTGGCGCGCCCACTACCGGCCCTTCGGCGAACGCCAGGAAAACCCTAGGGAAATCCCCTATGGCAGCCCGGGCTACATCGGGCATGTGCAGGACAGCACCAGCGGCCTGGTCTATATGCAGGCCCGCTACTACGACCCGCAACTGGGGCGCTTCCTCTCCATGGATTCGGTGGGTCCGCAGGAAACCGTGCCGGGTAGCTTCAACCGCTATGCCTATGGGCTGAATAACCCGTATCGCTATGTGGATCCGGATGGGCGCTGGGCGGAAGACTTGGTCATCGGTGTCGCCTCGGTGTCCATCGGTGCCTACAGCCTCGGCGCCAACATCAGCGACGGGAACTGGGGCGCCGCTGCGGTTGATGCGGGCGGTCTGGTGCTAGATGGCATCGCAATGGCTCTTCCGGTGGTGCCTGCGGCAGCTGGGTTGGCGATTCAAGCCTCCAGGTCGGGAGAAAGGGTTGTAAAGAGCGGAGCCGAAAGTGCCAAGCAAGCAGCAGACCTTTCAAAGCACTTCCGTTACTCCGAGCGATATGGCCAGGCTGGAATCAAGGAATTGGAGAGTGGGAGAGTTCGCTACTATGGCGAGTTACAGCAGGCCAATAAATCAGGGGAAATGGCTGGTCGCCGTTATGTTCATGAGCTAGACCCTGTGTCCGGCAGGTCACGTGGCTGGCATGAAACTCTAGACCACACTGGAAAAGTTCGCCAAGTGCGTCCCGAACTGAACAACGGATCAAAAACACATTACACTTTCGACACCAATGGAAACTACTCCGGGAGTTGGTAGCCGTGAAAATTACGTTAGCTGATGTTCACACCATATTTGAAAAAATATTGACTGGAGAACTAACTCGCGAAGCTGCCGACCGATGGGCGTACTCGATCATACAGGAGTCAGAGTCCGGAAATCTATTATTCTCCCCTCCAGAGGATGAAAAAAAAATATGGTCAGGGATACTATATCTTTATGGAATAGACAGCAAAGACTCTCCAAACAGCTATTTACATACATTTGACGACATCCGCAAAGCAATGAAGCAGAATCTATAACAACATAAAACAGGACATGAAAATGCGAAATAGGGACAATGCGAAAAAGGGGAAAGATTTATTTTTACCACTCTAAATCTGAATTTCGGGATGAGATTAGATTGCAGAAAATAAATCTGCCCCCTTTTTATGGACGCCTGGAAAGGACCAGACGGACGGCTCGAAATACAAGATGGACATCATAGAACCGAAGCAGCAAAGAAAGCTGGACTAGAAAGCATACCTGTCAGGATTTGGGAGTAAGAATAACGATGAAATCGACCTATAAAGCAGTTTTCCTAATACCACGTGACTCCCGCAAAACACTAAGTGAAGACAGCTGGATAATTGAATCCCAAAACAGGATAAGCGAGTCCATAGCCAAAACCATCTGCAACTCACTCGGATTAAATTTCAAAGAATCTTATGAGAACTGCACTGCCTATGAGGGAAATGAAATAAAGGCAACCGTCATTCATGACGAGGAAGGCGAAATAGAGCAAATTTACCTACAGCTTTTCAGAAAAAGCGCAGAAAAGCTAAAGAAAGAACTCTCAGAAACGACACTTTTCAACCTGGAGGTATTTATCCCCTGAAAATCCTATCACTTACAACAAAAGCTCTAAACAAAAAGCCATGACTGACCTTCGCAAATTATAACCACCCTTAGCAGTTTAGAATAAAATAACACAAACCAGACAGACGACCTCTTCTAGAATCGCCAACCAATCACACAATGAGTCACCAAATAAACCCTAAACACGACAAAAATAAATAGAGTCAGACAAAACACGGACAGCCCCACTTACCAATCCCGCCTCTAATGACTTCTGACGAACGCGACACTTAGTTCCTGATTTATTCATCCATCAACCAAGGAGCGAAATAAGCTCTTTGGACACACACAGGACATCCCAAAGCTGTGCTGATTTTTCGAGGCCACGGCTGGATAAATGCACACAAGACTTTTGATCATAGAGTGAAACGCCTCCATCCTCTGCTACTTACACTTTTCACCATCAGCGCACATGCGGCCACCTTCCAGGCAGAGAAGAAAGCCTTCTTCGCCCGGCAGGAGTGCGAAAAAGGGGACCGAAAAAGGGGAAGTGATTCTGTGGGGGCGAATTCATTCGCTAAGCGGACCGCCAGGTCCGGCCTGCACGCCTTGCCGGGGACGCTGCGCGTCCCTTCGCGAATGAATTCGCCCCCACAAAGATAAGAACTGGCTCAGCGCGCGTTCAGCACCGACACCTGGGTATTCAGGGTCCAGAAGTCGTAGAGCACGCCGATCAGGAAGAAGCCGCCGGTAAGCAGGTAGAGGATGCCGCTGATCCACTTGCCCTGGTACATGCGGTGCACGCCGAAAACGCCGAGGAAGGTCAGCAGGATCCAGGCGACGTTGTAGTCGTACTGGCCGGCGTTGAAGCGCAGGGCGGCCTCGCGGTCCATGGCGGGGATCAGGAACAGGTCGATGATCCAGCCGATGAAGAACAGGCCCAGGGTGAAGAACCAGATGGTGCCGGTCACCGGCTTGCCATAGTAGAAGCGGTGGGAACCGAGGAATCCGAAAATCCAGAGCAGGTAGCCGATGACCTTGCTGTGGGTGTCCTGACGGGTGTTCATGCTGCCTCCTGCAGGTGTGTGAATCGCGGGCATGAAGAAGCCCGCCGAAGCGGGCTTGTTCACGGAGCGCAAGCTTAGCGGAAGCGGCGCCCCGGGTCTTCTTCCGACACTTGCAGGGACAGGCCGTCGCTCATGTGCTGCAGGTGCTCGCCATCGGTTTCCGAGCCGAGCTTGATCATCAGGCGCAGGTCGTTGGCCGAGTCGGCGTAGAGCAGCGCGTCTTCGTAGGTGATCTCGCCCTGGGAATAGAGGTTGTAGAGCGCCTGGTCGAAGGTCTGCATGCCGTGCTCGGAGGAGCGCTTCATCAGGGCCTTGAGTTCGTGTACTTCGCCCTTGCGGATCAGGTCGGCAGCCAGCGGGGTGTTGATCAGTACTTCGATCACCGCGCGGCGGCCCTTGCCGTCCGGGGTCGGCACCAGTTGCTGGGCAACGATGGCCTTGAGGTTCAGCGACAGGTCCATCCACACCTGCTGCTGCCGGTCGGCGGGGAAGAAGTTGATGATGCGGTCCAGCGCCTGGTTGGCGTTGTTGGCGTGCAGGGTGGCCAGGCAGAGGTGGCCGGTTTCGGCGAAGGCGATGGCGTGGTCCATGGTCTCGCGGGTCCGCACCTCGCCGATCAGGATCACGTCCGGCGCCTGGCGCAGGGTGTTCTTCAGGGCCACTTCGAAGGACTCGGTGTCGATGCCCACTTCACGCTGGGTGACGATGCAGCTCTGGTGCTGGTGGATGAATTCGATCGGGTCTTCGATGGAAATGATGTGGCCGCTGCTGTTCTTGTTGCGGTGGCCGATCATGGCTGCCAGGGAGGTGGACTTACCGGTACCGGTGGCGCCGACGAAGAGCACCAGGCCGCGCTTGGTCAGCGCCAGCTTCTTGAGGATTTCCGGCAGTTTCAGCTCATCGATGGTGGGGATGGTGGTCTCGATGCGGCGCAGCACCATGCCCACCAGGTTGCGCTGGTAGAAGGCGCTGACACGGAAACGGCCAATGCCCCGCGCGCTTATGGCGAAGTTGCATTCGTGGTGCTCGGCGAAGTCGCGGCGCTGCTGCTCGTTCATCACGCCCAGCACGGTTTCCCGCGTCATTTCCGGCGACATGGGGTTCTTGGTCACCGGCATGATCTTGCCGTTGACCTTCATCGACGGCGGCACACCCGCCGTGATGAAGAGGTCGGAACCGCCTTTTTCCACCATCAGGCGCATCAGTTTCTCGAATTCCATGGCGTTCTCGCTGTTCGATGCCGGCGCCGGTCAGGCGGGTCAGAAGTTTTCCGGGCTCTTGGCCTTTTCCCGCGCGCTCTCGCGGCTCACCAGGCCCTTGGCGACCAGGCCCTTGAGGCACATGTCGAGGGTCTGCATGCCGAGCGAGCCGCCGGTCTGGATGGCGGAGTACATCTGCGCCACCTTGTCTTCGCGGATCAGGTTACGGATAGCCGGAGTGCCGATCATGATCTCGTGGGCCGCCACCCGGCCGCCGCCGATCTTCTTCAGCAGGGTCTGGGAAATCACCGACTGGAGGGATTCGGAGAGCATGGAGCGAACCATGGACTTTTCCTCGGCGGGGAACACGTCGACCACGCGGTCGATGGTCTTGGCCGCGGAGGTGGTGTGCAGGGTGCCGAATACCAGGTGACCGGTTTCCGCGGCGGTCAGCGCCAGGCGGATGGTTTCCAGGTCGCGCATCTCGCCTACCAGGATGATGTCCGGGTCTTCACGCAGGGCCGAGCGCAGGGCTTCGTTGAAGCCGAGCGTATCGCGGTGCACTTCCCGCTGGTTGATCAGGCACTTCTTCGACTCGTGGACGAATTCGATCGGGTCTTCCACGGTGAGGATGTGGTGGTACTTGGTGCTGTTCAGGTAGTCGAGCATGGCCGCCAGGGTGGTCGACTTGCCCGAACCGGTGGGGCCGGTGACCAGCACCAGACCGCGCGGAACGTCGGAAATCTTCTTGAAGATCTCGCCCATTCCCAGGTCTTCCATGCTCAGTACCTTGGAGGGAATGGTACGGAACACGGCGCCGGCGCCGCGGTTCTGGTTGAAGGCGTTGACCCGGAAACGCGCGACGCCAGGGACTTCGAAGGAGAAGTCGGTCTCGAGGAATTCCTCGAAATCCTTGCGCTGCTTGTCGTTCATGATGTCGTAGATCAGCGCGTGGACCTGCTTGTGGTCCAGGGCCGGCAGGTTGATCCGGCGCACGTCGCCATCGACGCGAATCATAGGTGGCAGGCCGGCCGAGAGATGCAGGTCCGAAGCGCCCTGCTTGGCGCTGAAGGCAAGCAGCTCAGTAATATCCATGGGGCTCCCCAATTCGAAGCAAACGGTTTGCAGACTGCTGAATGATCACCGCGCCGTGCCTAAGGCCGTCGATACCGACCTGCCCGGCCGTCGCTCGCTACATTTTTCAGCGGCAGTTAGAATGCCGCAGACCCCACTCAGGCCGGGCTGTAGAGCGCAGGTAATGTCCACGATAGCAGACAATATTGCAAAGGTTCGCGCGCGTATCCGTGAGGCGGCGCAAGCCTCAGGGCGAGAATTTTCCAGCATCGGCCTGCTGGCCGTGAGCAAGACCAAACCCGCCGCCGCCGTCCGCGAAGCTTTCGCCGCCGGGGTGGCCGATTTTGGCGAGAACTACTTGCAGGAAGCACTGGCCAAGCAGGTCGAGCTCACTGACCTGGCGCTGACCTGGCATTTCATCGGTCCGATCCAGTCGAACAAGACCAAATCCATTGCCGAACATTTCCACTGGGTGCACTCGGTGGACCGCCTGAAGATCGCCGAGCGCCTTTCAGCCCAACGCCCCGCGCACCTGCCGCCGCTGAACATCTGCCTGCAGGTGAACGTCAGCGGTGAAGACAGCAAGTCCGGCTGTACCCCCGAGGATCTGCCGGCTCTGGCCGCTGCCGTGGCCGAGCTGCCGAATCTGCGCCTGCGCGGCCTGATGGCGATTCCCGAACCCACCGAAGACCCGGCGGAGCAGCATGCCGCCTTCGCCCGCCTGCGCCAGTTGCAGGAGGCGCTGAACCCCTCGTTGGACACTCTGTCCATGGGCATGAGCCATGACCTGGAAGCGGCCATCGCCGAAGGCGCCACCTGGGTGCGCATTGGCACTGCGCTATTCGGCGCCCGCGACTACGGCCAGCCCTCGCACTAATTAAGGAAGCATTCATGAGCACTCCCCGCATTGCATTCATTGGCGCCGGCAACATGGCCGCCAGCCTGATCGGCGGCCTGCGCGCCCAGGGCGTCGCCGCTGACCACATCCGTGCCAGCGATCCCGGCGCCGAGCAGCGCGCGAAGATCAGCGCCGAGCACGGCATCGAAGTGGTGGAAAGCAACGCCGACGCCGTGCAAGGCGCCGACGTGGTGGTCCTGGCGACCAAGCCGCAAGTGATGAAGGCGGTCTGCCAGGCCCTGGCTCCCAGCCTGAAGGATGGCCAGCTGGTGGTTTCCATTGCCGCCGGCATCACCTGCGCCAGCCTGGCTGCCTGGCTCGGCCCGCGCCCGATCGTGCGCTGCATGCCCAACACCCCGGCGCTGGTGGGTCTGGGCGCGAGCGGCCTGTACGCCAACGCCGAGGTCAGCGCGGCCCAGCGTGAGCAGGCCGAGCAGCTGCTGGCCGCCGTCGGCATCGCCCTCTGGCTGGAAGAAGAGAAACTGATCGACGCCGTGACCGCCGTATCCGGCAGCGGCCCGGCCTACTTCTTCCTGCTGATGGAAGCCATGACCGCCGCTGGCGAGAAACTCGGCCTGCCCCGCTCCACCGCCGAGCAACTGACCCTGCAGACCGCCCTGGGCGCCGCGCGCATGGCGGTTTCCAGCGACGTCGACGCCGCCGAACTGCGTCGCCGCGTCACCTCGCCCAACGGCACCACCGAAGCGGCGATCAAAACTTTCCAGGCCGGCGGCTTCGAAGCCCTGGTGCAACAGGCCCTGAACGCCGCCGACCGGCGTTCGGCCGAGCTGGCCGAACAACTGGGCCAATAAGGAGCTTTCGATGACCGGACTCAACACCGCAGCCATCTATGTGATCCAGACCCTCGGCAGCCTCTACCTGCTGATCGTCCTGCTGCGCTTCATCCTGCAACTGGTGCGCGCCGACTTCTACAACCCGCTGAGCCAGTTCGTGGTGCGTGCCACCAAGCCGCTGCTCAATCCGCTGCGCAAGATCATCCCCGGCTTCGGCGGCCTGGATCTCGCTTCCCTGGTCCTGGCCATCCTCGTCCAGCTGCTGCTGATGATCGTCACCCTGACCCTGATGGGCTACGGCGTCGGCGGCTATCTGCTGCAACTGCTGATCTGGTCGATCATCGGCGTCACCTCGCTGTTCCTGAAGGTGTTCTTCTTCGCCCTGATCATCAGCGTGATCCTCTCCTGGGTCGCCCCGGGCAGCTACAACCCCGGCGCCCAGCTGGTGAACCAGATCTGCGAGCCGCTGCTGATGCCGTTCCGCAAGCTGCTGCCGAACCTTGGCGGTCTGGATATTTCGCCGATCTTCGCCTTCATTGCACTGAAACTGCTGGATATGCTGGTGATCGGCAACCTGGCCGCCATGACTGGCATGCCGCAGATCCTCAGCCCGTTCCTCTGATGAGCTGGTACCGCTGGGCAGGCGAGGACCTGATCCTCGACTGCCATCTGCAGCCCAAGGCGAGCCGTGACGAGTTCGCCGGGCTGCACGGCGAAAGACTGAAGATCCGCCTCACCGCGCCGCCGGTGGAAGGCAAGGCGAATGCCCACCTGATGGCCTTCCTGGCGGAGGCCTTCGGGGTCGCCAAGAGCCAGGTGAGCCTGGAAAGCGGCGGGCTGAACCGCCAGAAACGGGTGCGAATCCAGCGTCCGCGTACCCTCCCCGACCTGCCGGGCCTGACCGCTCGGCAGTCCTGACCGACCTTAAGGCGGGCGTGGCGAGCCGGCCAATTGACGCCCATCCCTCAAGGCGCATAATGCCCAGCAATGACTGGCTGGCACTCTGCCTTAATCCCGCCCCGGAGCAAGCTTCCGGATGTCGCGGTATGACTGCCCGCGTCGGCATTTCGATTCGAAAATCGTCTATTCCCCGTACGCAGGAAGCGTGATCCCGAGGAGAGCCTGAATGAGCATGGAGCGTCTCAGTCAGCAAGTCGACGCCTACGTAGCCTGGAAGCGCGAGCTACTGCGGGAGATCACCCGCTATAGAAGCTGGCTGGAACACAACCGGCTCAACTCCGATGCGCTCTCCGCCAAGCTGGAACGGGCGCAGCGCCTGCTCCGCACCGATCACATCACTCTGGCCTTCGTCGGCGAGTTCTCCCGCGGCAAGACCGAGCTGATCAACTGCCTGTTCTTCTCCGAATTCGGCCAGCGCATGCTGCCGTCCCAGGCCGGGCGCACCACCATGTGCCCCACCGAACTGTTCTACGACCCGCGCTCCGAGCGTTCCTACATCCGCTTGCTGCCCATCGAGTCGCGCATGGCCGAAGCCAGCGTGGCCCAGTTCAAGCGCGCGCCACGGCATTGGGTGAACATCCCGCTGGACCCGAGCGACCCGGACAACATGATCCAGGCCTTCACCCAGGTGGCGCGGACCAAGCCGATGCCAGTGGAGCAGGCCATCCAGCTCGGCTTCCATCCGGACATGCTCGACTCCACCGGCCGCCCTGGCGAGGTCCTGGTGCCGGCCTGGCGCCATGCCCTGGTCAACTTCGACCACCCGCTGCTGCGTCAGGGCCTGCGCATCCTCGACACCCCTGGCCTGAACGCACTCGGCAGCGAACCCGAGCTCACCCTGTCGATGCTGCCGGCCGCCCAGGCCATCGTGTTCCTGCTCTCGGCCGATAGCGGCGTCACCGCCAGCGACATGAGCGTCTGGCAGCAGCACATCCGCCAGCTCGACGAAGACACCCAGGCCCACCTGTTCGCCGTGCTGAACAAGGTCGACGTGCTGTGGGATGACCTGGCCGGCGAGAATTTCGTGCAGAACGCCATTCGCCGCATCCAGGAAACCACCGCCCGCCAGCTCGGCATCCGCAGTGACGAAGTGCTGCCGCTGTCGGCCAAGCAGGCACTGCTGGCCAAGGTGCGCAAGGACGGGGAGCTGCTCCGGCGCAGCCAGATCGGCGCACTGGAAGAGCTGCTCTGCGACCGGATCGTCACGCAGAAGGAGCGCCTGATCGAAGACCACGTGGCGCATCAGATGATGGCGCTGCTGCAGAACAGCCTGCACGTGCTCAACCTTCGCCTGGACAAGGTCCGCGAGCAGCAGTCGATGCTCGACAGCCACCAGCAGGACAACGGCCAGATGCTCTTCGAGCTGACCGCGCGGACCAAGGAAGACCACGCCCAGCACCATCGCCGCCTGCTCGGCCTGAAAACCAACCAGCGCCTGCTCAAACGCCAAGGCGACGTCCTGCGCAATGCCGCGCGCACCGAGCGCCTGGACGAACACCTGGCACGCCTGCGCCGCGAACTCACTGCCAGCTGGACCACGGTAGGCATCAACCAGGGCATCGTGCATTTCTTCCATTCGGTACAGCACGACCTGCACAGCCTGGAACACGAGGCCGAGATGGCCAACAAGATGGTCGCGGCCATCTACCGTCGGCACAACGAGGAGAACCCGCTGAATGGGGTCGATGCGCCGCAGTTCAATGTGCAGCGCTATCTCCGCGAGCTCCGTCAGCTGCGCGCCAAGGCCGACCAGTTCCGCCTGCATCCCAAGACCCTGCTGACCGAGCAGCGCCAGCTCGGCAAGCGCTTCTTCGACACCCTGGTGCAAGAAGTCATCGGCATGCACCAGCGCCTGCGCCTGGAAGTCGCGCAATGGGCCGGCGATGCCCTGATGCCGCTGATGCAGCACACCCTGGAGCACAAGCAGCTGCTGGAAACCCACATGCTGCGGCTGAAGGCCCTGGCCCAGGAAACCCAGCTCACCCGCCAGCGCGGCCAGCAATTGCAGCGCTACACCGAGGAACTGGAGCAGCAGATCGCCGAAGCCAACGAGATGCTGCGCACCTTCCGCCGCCCTTCGCCCATGCAGCGCATGAACAAGGTCGTCAACCTGCCGGTGGCATCGCGCAAGCAGCGCGGTGGCTAGCCCGCCTGAACGCCCGCAGCACCTGATTATTCAACGTCTTAGCCGCCGCCCCCCGCGCTTGCCGCTGGGGGCGGCGCTCTTTAGACTGGCGCCCTTCCCAGATTGAGAGCAGGGTCGCGATGCCCACCGCCATTCCCGCAGATTCCGTCGGCCTGGTCAGCCCCCGGGTACAGCGCTTCAGCGAGCCGCTGGCACTGGCCTGTGGCCGCAGCCTGACCGACTACGAGCTGGTCTATGAAACCTACGGCGAACTGAATGCAGACCGCAGCAACGCGGTGCTGATCTGCCATGCGCTGTCCGGCCACCACCACGCCGCCGGCTACCACAGCATGGACGACCGCAAGCCGGGCTGGTGGGACAGCTGCATCGGCCCGGGCAAGCCCATCGACACCCTGAAGTTCTTCGTCGTCAGCCTGAACAACCTCGGCGGCTGCAACGGTTCGACCGGCCCCTCCAGCATCAACCCGGCCACCGGCACGCCATTCGGTGCCGACTTCCCGGTGATGACGGTGGAAGACTGGGTCAACAGCCAGGCGCGCCTGGCGGATGTCCTCGGCATCCAGCAATGGGCCGCCGTGATCGGTGGCAGCCTTGGCGGCATGCAGGCCATGCAATGGACCATCAGCTACCCCGACCGCGTGCGTCACTGCCTGGCCATCGCTTCGGCACCCAAGCTCTCGGCACAGAACATCGCCTTCAACGAGGTGGCTCGCCAGGCCATTCTCACCGACCCGGATTTCCACGGCGGCCACTTCCAGGACCAGGGCGTGATCCCCAAGCGCGGCCTGATGCTGGCGCGCATGGTGGGACACATCACCTACCTGTCGGACGATGCCATGGGCGAGAAATTCGGCCGCGGGCTGAAGAGCGAGAAGCTCAACTACGACTTCCACAGCGTGGAATTCCAGGTGGAAAGCTACCTGCGCTACCAGGGCGAGGAGTTCTCCGGGCGCTTCGACGCCAACACCTACCTGCTGATGACCAAGGCGCTGGACTACTTCGACCCGGCGGCCGCCCATGACGGCGACCTGGCCCGGACCCTGTCGGTGGCCAAGGCGGACTTCTGCGTGATGTCCTTCACCACCGACTGGCGCTTCTCCCCGGCCCGCTCGCGGGAAATCGTCGACGCCCTGACCGCCGCGCGCAAGAACGTCAGCTACCTGGAAATCGATGCGCCCCAGGGCCACGATGCCTTCCTCATGCCGATCCCGCGCTATCTCCAGGCCTTCAGCAGCTACATGAACAGGATTGCGGTGTAACCCATGCGTGCCGACCTAGATATCATCCAGGACTGGATTCCCGCCGGCAGCCGGGTGCTCGACCTTGGCTGCGGCCGTGGCGAACTGCTGGCCTGGCTGCGCGACAACAAGCAGGTCACCGGTTATGGCCTGGAAATCGACCCCGAGAACATCGCCCACTGCATCGACCGTGGCGTGAACGTGATCGAGCAGGACCTGGACAAGGGCCTGGGCAACTTCGCCAGTAACAGCTTCGACGTGGTGGTGATGACCCAGGCACTGCAGGCGGTGCACTACCCCGATCGCATCCTCCAGGAAATGCTGCGGGTCGGTCGCGAATGCATCATCACCTTCCCCAACTTCGGCCACTGGCGCTGCCGCTGGTACCTGGCGCGCTACGGGCGCATGCCGGTGTCGGAGTTCCTGCCCTACACCTGGTACAACACGCCGAACATCCACTTCTGCACCTTCAAGGATTTCGAGGCGCTGTGCCACGAAATGCAGGTGAAAGTGCTCGACCGCCTCGCGGTGGACCACGAGCATCGGCACAACCTGCCCAGCCGGGTTTGGCCTAATCTGTTGGGTGAGATCGGCATCTATCGCGTCAGCGGTCCGAGCCTTGCGGACCACCGCATCGCGATCTGAATAGAAGGAGGCACACCATGCGTCGTCTAGCCCTGTTCCTTTTCGCCCTTTGCCTGGCGCTGCCGGCAGCTGCCGAGCGCAAGCAGACCTTCGGCGACCTGGACGTGCACTACAACGCGTTCAACTCCAGTTTCCTGCAGCCGGACATCGCCGCCGCCGTCGGCCTGACCCGCAGCAAGACGCAAGGCGTGGTCAACGTCGCCGTGCTCAAGGCCGGCAAGGCCAGTACCGCCCAGGTCAGCGGCCAGGTGAAGAACCTGCTCGGCCAGGTCACGCCGCTGCAGTTCAAGCAGATCAGTGAAGGCGAGGCCATCTACTACCTGGCGCAGTTCCCCTTCAACGAGCGTGAAATGCTCAATTTCACCCTCAATGTGCAACGCGGAGATGAAGCGCCCCACAGCTTCAGCTTCGACCAGGAATTCTTCCCCGACGAATGATGCCCTTCAAAGAACTGGTGCTGGCCAGCCATAACGCCGGCAAACTCAAGGAACTCCAGGCCATGCTCGGTGACAGCGTGAAAGTACGCTCCATCGCCGAGTTCAGCGACATCGAGCCTGAAGAAACCGGCCTGACCTTCGTCGAGAACGCCATCCTCAAGGCCCGCAACGCGGCCCGCCTGTCCGGCCTGCCGGCGCTGGCCGACGACTCCGGCCTGGCGGTGGACTTCCTCGGCGGCGCCCCTGGCATCTATTCCGCGCGCTACGCCGACGGCAAGGGCGATGCGGCCAACAACGCCAAGCTGCTGGACGTCCTGCGCGACGTTCCCGAAGCCGAGCGTGGCGCGCAGTTCATCTGCAGCCTGGCGCTGATGCGACATGCCAACGATCCGCTGCCGATTCTCTGCGAAGGCAGCTGGCGCGGCCGCATCCTGTTCGAAGCCCGAGGCGAGCACGGCTTCGGCTACGACCCGCTGTTCTGGGTCGAGGAATGCAACAGCTCCGCTGCGGAGCTCTCCCCCACCGACAAGAACCAGCTCAGCCACCGCGCCCGCGCCATGGCCCTGCTCAAGCAGCGGCTGGGGATATGAAAGGCCCAGGCACGCACCCGGAGGCCGGGGCCGCAGGCTTCCAGCTCCCGCCCCTGGCACTCTACGTCCATATTCCCTGGTGCGTGCGCAAGTGCCCCTACTGCGACTTCAACTCCCACGCTGCCGGCTCGGAGCTGCCTGAAGAAGCCTATATCGACGCGCTGCTGGATGATCTCGAGCAGGACCTCGGCCATGTCCATGGCCGTGAGCTGACGTCGATCTTCTTCGGCGGCGGCACCCCCAGCCTGTTCAGCGCCAACGCCATCGGCCGGCTGCTGGATGGCGTGGAGCAGCGGGTACCCTTTGCCCGCGATATCGAGATCACCCTCGAAGCCAACCCCGGCACCTTCGAGCAGGCCAAGTTCGCCGCCTACCGCCAGCTCGGCATCAATCGCCTGTCCATCGGCGTGCAGAGCTTCCAGGAGGCCAAGCTCAAGGCCCTGGGGCGCATCCACGACGGTGACGAAGCGGTGCGTGCCGCCGACATGGCGCGCAAGGCCGGCTTCGACAACTTCAACCTGGACCTGATGCACGGCCTGCCGGACCAGTCCCTCGAAGACGCCCTGGAAGACTTGCAAACCGCCATCGCCCAGGGGCCGACGCACCTCTCCTGGTACCAGCTGACCATGGAGCCGAACACGGTGTTCTGGAACCAGCCACCGGAACTGCCCGAAGACGACATCCTCTGGGACATCCAGGAAGCCGGCCAGGCCCTGCTGGCCGAACAGGGCTACGCGCAGTACGAAGTGTCCGCCTACGCCCGAGACGGCCTGCGCGCGCGGCACAACCTCAACTACTGGACCTTTGGCGACTTCCTCGGCATCGGCGCTGGCGCCCACGCCAAGCTGAGCAACCCGGAAGGCCGCATCATCCGCAGCTGGAAGACCCGCCTGCCGAAGGACTACCTGGACCCGGCCAAACGCTTCCTGGCCGGCGAGCGCCACCTCGACCAGGGCGAGCTGCCCTTCGAATTCCTCATGAACGTGCTGCGCCTCACGGACGGCGTGCCCGCAGCGTTGTTCACTCAGCGCACCGGCATGCCGCTGGCCGACCTGGCAGCGGCGCGCACCGAAGCCGAGGCCCGTGGCCTGCTGCTGAAAGACCCGGAGCGGCTAGTGGCCACCCCCGAAGGTCAGTTGTTCCTCAACGACCTGCTGCAGCACTTCCTGCCTTGACGGGCGCACCACGGATTTGGAATCGTCTGCCCCCGAACCATTTCGCCAAGGATTCTCTGGATGGAAGTCGTACTGGACCTGATCGCCACCCTCTCGCGCTGGAGCCGCGGCCACCTGCATGACATCGCCCTGGCGATCATGGCCACCGTCCTGGTGCTGTTCGGCCCCGCCCTGAACGCCTGGGTGCAACAGCGCATCGGCAGCCTCAACTTCCTCTTCCGCACCCTGCTCTTCGTGATGCTCTGCGCGGTGGGCTACGGCCTGGCGATGATCTACCTGACGCCCTGGCTGGCCAAAGGACTGGGCTACTTCAACAACTACACCTTGGCGCCCGTCCTGCTACTAGTCTTCTTCGTGATCGGTGTGATCGCCGATCGCAACTAGGATCGGCGGCTCCCGGCCGCCACCGCCGGGAGCACGCCCATGAAACCGATCAAGCACCTCTACCTGCACTTCCAGGACGGCCAGCGCCTGGCCCTGCGCTTCCCCCAGCAAACCGCCGACCCGGTCGAAGTGGCCAGGGGCTTGCGCCGCCAACTGGAGTCCCCCTTTCTCAGCATCGAGGTGGATGGCGACCTGCTGCTGATTCCACGGGAAAGCATCAAGTACATGCAGATCAGCCCCGCACCCCCGGCCCTGCCGGATGCGACGTTGACTGGGGCGGAGCTGATCAATTAGCGGCGCCTCCACACCGGTCGAGTCCGTGCCTCGCTCTGTAGGGGCGAATTCATTCGCCAAGGGTCGCGCAGCGGCCCCGTAGGGTGGAAATCGCCTTTCATTTCCACCATCGACGTTCGGCGGGGCCCCACTGGTGGATGAAAAAAACGTCATCCACCCTTGAACTACCCCTTGTGTGAGCGAATTCATTCGCGAATGAAATCGCCCCCACAAGGCTATGCCGCCCGGAAGACGCCCATTAAAAAGCCGCCCCGAGGGGCGGCTGGGATGGCCAGGCAGGCCGGAATCAGTTGCCTTCGCGTCGCAGCGCCTGGGGCGTGAAGTCCCTCGGGCTGAGCACGGCCTTGAAGTCATACATGGGTTCGTTGTTATCGAGCCCGTCGACGAAGTAACGGTCACCCATGAAATCGTAGATGGTTTCCAGCGTACTGCCGAACATGGGGACATCGTAGTAGCTGATCGGATGGCTTTCCTGCATTCCGATCAGGCCGTCGTCCTTGTCGTAGAGGTCGACGGCGAGGATCTGCCAGCTGTCCTCATCCAGATAGAAGCGACGCTTGGCGTAGGGATGACTGAAACCCTTGCGCAGGGTCGCCTCCACCACCCAGACGCGATGCTGCTCGTAGCGCAGCAGGTCGGGGTTCACGTAGCTGGTCTTGAGGATCTGCTGGTAGGGAATGCCCTTCTGGTGCACTTCATAGCTGTTGTACGGCACCAGCATTTCCTGCTTGCCCAGCAGCTGCCACTCGTAGCGGTCCGGCGCGCCGTTGTAGGAGTCCACCACATCGGCGGTAGCCAGGCCGTTGGTATCGGGCTGCAGGGTGTCGTAGGCCAGCATCGGCAGGCGGCGGACGCGACGCTCGCCACGGTTGAATCGCCAGGCCTTGCGGATCGACAGCACCTGGTCGAGGGTTTCCTGCACCACCAGGGCCGAACCGGACAGCTTGGCCGGCGCAACGACGCGGTACTTGTAGAAGAACAGGGTGTTCTCCAGGTTACCCGGCGTCATGCCCTCGCGTCCGTAGACGAAGTAGATGTCCCGCTCCAGCTTCAGCAGGTTGTAGCTGCCGTTGGCGAGGACCGCCGCCTGGTTGGTGGTGAAGTGAACCTGCTCGCCGCGATAGCGCAGGATGTGGTTCCAGATGGCTTCCAGCCCGTTGGCCGGGATCGGGAATGGCACGCCCGCGGCCACGCCTTCCACACCGTTGCCGCCGGCGATCAGCGCGCCGTTTTCGGCATTGAAGCGGGTGGCATCGTAGATGCGCTGCGGTGCGGCAGCACTGCGGTGGGTCGGGAAGACCCGCAGCTTGTACTCCGGGTGTTCCTGCAGCAGGGCCTTGTGCCCCGGCGTCAGCAACTGCTCGTACTGACCGAGGTTCTTGCCATCGATGACGAAGCGCGGGGCTTCGCCGGCGTAGGGATCAGGGTGGTGCATGCCCGGCTCGTAGCCGGCAGGCGGAGTGGCGAGGCCACCATCCCAGACCGGGATGGTGCCGGCGGCATTGCCAGCGCGTTCGCCGCCCATTGGGGTGAGGTCCTGCCCGAGACGGGCGGCCTGGGTAGCGTCGACCTTGGCCTGGGCTTGCAGGGCGCAGCCGGCCAGGAGCAGATATCCGAATGTTCTCAACAACACAGCCTTCTCCTCACGACGCAGTGGCAGCCACGTCGCTCTTATTCTTATGCCGCCTGCTCAGTGGGCAGGCGTTGCTATCGTCGGATCAGGTGAGGTGCCGGGTGGTCCCGGTCTAGTCAGGTGTACCGGTGCGCCGCTGCGCGGCGCACGGTCAATCGATGCGCTGGAACTTGAGGTCCCAGACGCCGTGGCCGAGGCGTTCGCCGCGACGCTCGAACTTGGTTATCGGACGCTCTTCCGGGCGCGGCACGTAGCGACCGTCTTCGGCCAGGTTGCGGTAGCCCGGCGCGACATTCATCACTTCCAGCATGTGCTCGGCGTAGTGCTCCCAGTCCGTGGCCATGTGCAGCACACCACCGACCCGGAGCTTCTGCCGCACCAGCTCGGCGAAGGCCAGCTGTACGATGCGCCGCTTATGGTGGCGGGACTTGTGCCAGGGATCGGGGAAAAACAGCAGGACGCGTTCCAGGCTGCCATCGGCGACGCAGTCGCGAAGCACTTCCAGGGCATCGCAGCTGTACACGCGGATGTTGGACAGGCCCTGGGTCATGGCGCCATTGAGCAGGGCACCAACGCCGGGACGGTGCACTTCGACACCGATGAAGTCCTGCTCCGGCGCGGCCGCGGCCATCTCCAGGGTGGCGTGGCCCATACCGAAGCCGATCTCGAAGGTACGCGGCGCACTGCGACCGAACAGGGCATCGAAGTCCTGCGGGCCGTCGGCCAGCTCCAGGCCAAACTTCGGCCAGCCCTGGTCGAGGCCGCGCTGCTGGCCTTCGGTCATGCGCCCAGCACGCATCACGAAACTCTTGATGGTGCGATGGTGGCGCGTTTCGTCGGCTTCAGCCGGCGAGCCCTGTTCTTCAATCATGTTCGCGAAACCTGTAAATAAAATTCAGAACCTGCTCGATCTTGCGAGCTAGAACCATGCAAGGCAAAAACAGGTGAGGAAGCGGAGTTTACAGGCTGTAAATGAGCATTACTCGCTTCGCTCGCCCTTCGGGCCGCGCTAAAGCGCGTTAGCCGCAAGCGGCTTTCCGAGCCTGTTTTTAACGCCGCAGGGCCGACGCGCAGCTGTTCGTGGGTTCTCAGCGGATCAGACCATCCAGCGGTGAAGATGCGCTGGCGTAGAGCTTGCGCGGCATACGCCCGGCCAGGTAGGCGAGGCGGCCGGCGACGATGGCGTGTTTCATGGCCTCGGCCATCATCACCGGGTTCTGCGCGTGGGCGATGGCGGTGTTCATCAACACGGCCTCGCAGCCCAGCTCCATGGCGATGGTGGCGTCGGAGGCGGTGCCCACACCGGCATCCACCAGCACCGGAACCTTGGCTTCTTCAAGGATGATGCGCAGGTTCCAGGGGTTGCAGATGCCCATGCCCGAGCCGATCAGACCGGCCAGGGGCATCACGGCGATGCAGCCGATTTCGGCCAGTTGGCGGGCGATGATGGGGTCGTCGCTGGTGTAGACCATCACGTCGAAACCGTCCTTGACCAGTTGTTCGGCGGCCTTGATGGTTTCGACGACGTTGGGGAAGAGGGTCTTCTGGTCAGCCAGCACTTCCAGCTTGACCAGGTTGTGGCCATCCAGCAGCTCGCGGGCCAAGCGGCAGGTGCGTACGGCCTCTTCGGCGTTATAGCAGCCGGCGGTGTTCGGCAGGATGGTGTACTTGTCCGGGGAGATCACGTCCAGCAGGTTCGGCTCACCCGGGTTCTGGCCGATGTTGGTGCGGCGCACGGCAACGGTGACGATCTCGGCGCCGGAAGCCTCGATGGCGACGCGGGTTTCTTCGAGGTCCTTGTACTTGCCAGTGCCCACCAACAGACGCGACTGATAGGTGCGGCCCGCGAGGGTGAAGGGCTTGTCGATCGGCGTTTGGCTCATGCTGGACTCCTGGCAGGCAGAGGAAATTGCTTGATACGCGGAACAGGTGCTGCGGAAGGGACGACTGGGCAGGTTCGAAACCCGCGCTACTAGCCGCCGCCTATGGCGTGGACCACCTCGACGCGGTCGCCTTCGCGCAGGGCGGTGGCGGCGTGCTGGCTGCGCGGCACGATATCGAGATTGAGCTCGACCGCGACGCGGCGGCCGGCCAGGTCCAGGCGGGAAAGGAGGTCCGCGACGGTGTGGCCATCGGGAAGCTCTAAGGATTCGCCGTTCAACTGAATGCGCATGACGGATCAGTCACAACTGGAAAAGGGGACGGCATTCTAGCCCGATCGCCTCGCGGCACCAAGGTAAAAGGGCGCCATTCGTCCCGCAATTTGACGCCACGGTCAAGTTAGCGCGGAACGGTATTCCAGGCGGCCAGCCCCAGGCACAGCCAGCCTGCGAGGAACGCCAGACCGCCGAAGGGAGTGATGATGCCGAGCTTGCCGATGCCGCTGAGGGTCAGCAGGTAGAGACTCCCGGAGAACAGTAAGATACCGAGGACGAAGAAACCGCCCGCCAGGTTCACCAACCTCCCGGGAATGTGGAGCGCCAACAGGGCCACGCCGAACAGGGCCAGGGCATGGATGAGCTGGTAGTGAGTACCGGTCTGGAACACGGCCAGGTACTCGGGCGACAGCTTGCTCTTCAGGCCGTGGGCGGCGAAGGCGCCAAGGGCCACCCCGGTGAAACCGGCGAATGCGGACAACATCAGGAAAAGGCGCGCCATGGGGACTCCAGACAGAAGACGGACGGCCGCTATAATGGCGCGCAAATTTCCCCGGGCCAACCCAGCATGTTCCGCACCATACGCCGCCGCCTGTTCAAACTGCTGCTCTGGTTCGCGGCGGCGTCCGTATTGCTGGTGATCCTGTTCCGCTGGGTGCCGACGCCGGGCTCGATGGTCATGGTGGAACGCAAGATCGAGTCATGGATCGACGGCAAGCCCATCGACATCAAGCGCGACTGGGTGTCCTGGGATGAGCTGCCGGATGACCTGAAGATCGCGGTGATCGCCGCCGAAGACCAGAAGTTTGCCGAACACTGGGGCTTCGACATCCCCGCGATCCGCAAGGCCATGGCGCACAACGAGCGCGGCGGTTCGATCCGTGGCGCCAGTACCCTGAGCCAGCAGGTGGCGAAGAACCTGTTCCTCTGGTCCGGCCGCAACTGGGTCCGCAAGGGGCTGGAAGTCTGGTTCACCGGCCTGATCGAGCTGTTCTGGCCCAAGCACCGCATCCTTGAGGTCTACCTGAACAGCGTCGAGTGGGGCAATGGCGTATTCGGTGCCGACGCCGCAGCACGCCAACACTTCGGCGTGCCGGCCGCGCGACTGTCACGTCAGCAGGCAGCCCTGCTGGCGGCGGTGCTGCCCAACCCGCGCAAATGGAGCCCTTCGCGTCCCAGCGGTTACGTCGCTACGCGCGCCGGCTGGATTCGTCGACAGATGAACCAGCTGGGCGGCAGCAGCTACCTGCAGCAGCTCTGACCTTGGGGCCGCGGCCTTACCCTCCGCCGTTCAGTGCTTCATCGCCTCGCGCGGCACGAGATGCAGCAGCTGAATCTTGCCTTCCAGCAGGTGCGCGCTGAGCCCCTGCTGGGGATAGATCCACGCCTCGCCCTCACCCGTGCGTAACCGCAGCCGGGGCGGGCCGATGCTGGCGGCGAGACGCGCAGCGGACACCTCGACCATGGGCACCATGTTCAGCACTCCAACCCGGTGTCCACCCAGCTGCTCCAGCATGTCGCCGCTCAGGGGCTGCTCGTCGGTGCCCTTGCCGAGCACCTTGGCCAGGCTGGTGCGCTCGCTGTCGCTGAGTTCAAGCTCTGCCTCGAGGCGCCAGGCACCCTCATCCCGCTGCTGCTCGGAGCGGAAGATCAGGCGCGGGCCTTCCTGACGCGGTTGCAGCCAGAGCTCGCCGGGTGCCAGCTCGGCCAGCTTCTCCATTAGCAGGTCGCCTTCGGCCAGCGGCACGATCACCGACTCCTGCCAATCCACCAGCCAGGGCAGCGGCTCGGCTCTATCGGACTGCCGGCTCATCCACAGCGCCAGGGAAAAGAACAGCACGGCGACCGCGGCGAACAGCAACCAGTGGCTGGAACGCAGTTGCGGCAAGGGCATGGTGGTTTTCTCCAGACAGAAAAAAGCCGCACCGAGGTGCGGCTTTTCCGGGTTTCAGCATCACGCCTGAATGAAGCCCTTGAGCTTGTTCATGGCGTTCTTCTCCAACTGGCGAATACGCTCGGCGGAGACGTTGTACTTGGCCGCCAGGTCGTGCAGCGTCGCCTTCTCCTCGGCCAGCCAACGCTGGTAGAGGATGTCGCGACTACGCTCGTCCAGGCCGTCCAGCGCTTCGTGCAGGTTGGCGGTGGAGCTGTCGCTCCAGTCCGCTTCCTCCAGCTGGCGCGCCGGGTCGTAGCGGTGGTCTTCCAAGTAATGAGCCGGTGCCTGGAAGGCGGTATCGTCGTCGGCATCCGCCGCCGGATCGAACGCCATGTCCTGGCCGGTCAGCCGGCTTTCCATTTCGCGCACTTCGTGGGGCTCGACACCGAGGGTGTTGGCCACGGCGTGGACTTCATCATTGTTCAGCCAGGTCAGACGCTTCTTCTGGCTGCGCAGATTGAAGAACAGCTTGCGCTGCGCCTTGGTGGTGGCGACCTTGACGATGCGCCAGTTGCGCAGGATGAACTCATGGATCTCGGCCTTGATCCAGTGCACCGCGAAAGACACCAGGCGCACGCCCATCTCGGGGTTGAAGCGCTTGACGGCCTTCATCAGGCCGACGTTGCCTTCCTGGATCAGGTCGGCCTGGGCCAGACCGTAGCCGGAATAACTCTTGGCGATGTGCACGACGAAGCGCAGGTGCGCCAATACCATTTGCCGTGCCGCTTCCAGATCTTGTTCGTAGAAGAGGCGTTCGGCCAGATCGCGCTCCTGCTCGACGGACAACAGCGGGATGCCGTTGACCGCATGCACGTATGCCTCCAGGTTCGCACCGGGGGCCAGGGCATAGACAGGTTGCAGGGAAGTGGTCATGCGAATCCTCCGATTCACTAAAGCTCGCGCAGTGTAGCACTGGCCTATATGACTGCAAGGGGGTGTAAAAGTTTCCTTACACCCCTCGCAACACCCGCGAAAACCGATGGGTTCTAACGCGGCGCCAGCTCACTGAGATGACGGGCGACGGCCAGCCAGGCGCCAATGTAGCCCAGCAGGACGGCGCCCAGAAGCAGGGATAGACCATCGGCTAATGGCACGCCCGCCAGGGCGAAATCACTGCCGTAGAGGCCGGCCAGACGCACCACGGCGTCGTTCAGCCAGTCCAGGCCGTAGGCCAGCACCAGCCAGGCCAGAAGGCCGGCGCCGGTGCCATAGAGTGCGCCCATATAAAGGAAAGGACGGCGCACGTAGCTATCGGTACCGCCCACCAGCTTGATTACTTCGATCTCGGTGCGGCGGTTCTCGATATGCAGACGAATAGTATTACCGATCACCAGCAGCAGCGCCAGGATCAGCAGCACCGCCAGGCCGAAGACGAAACGCTCGCCCAGCTTGAGGATGGCGGACAGGCGCTCGACCCAGACCAGGTCCAGTTGCGCCTGCTCGATACCCGGCATTTCCGACAGACGCTGGCGCAGCGCTTCCAGTCCCGCCTTGTCGACTTCCTTGGGCGTTACCAGGACCACGCCCGGCAGCGGGTTCTGCGGCAGTTCCTTGAGCGCTTCCCCAAGGCCTGACTGCTGTTGCAGTTCGGCCAGGGCCTGCTCGCGGCTGATCCACTCTGCCTCGGCGACGTCGGGCATGCCGGCGATCTCGTCGCGCAGTTTCTGCCCCTGGGATTCGCTGGCGTCCATCTTCATGAACAGGGAAATCTGTGCCGCGCGCTGCCAGGAACCGCCCAGGCGCTCGACGTTGCTGAGCAGCAAGGACAGGCCCATCGGCAAGCTGAGGGCGATGGCCATCACCAGGCAGGTGAAGAAGCTGCCAACGGGCTGGCGGCCCAGGCGGCGCAGGCTGTCCACCAGACTGGCGCGATGGCTTTCCAGCCAGGCGTGCAGCAGGGTGCGGAAATCCGGGCCGTCGTCACCCTTCTCCGGCGACTCGACGTGGCGGGGCGAAGCCCCCACACGCTCGGCGGGTTTTGGCGGCGGCATCTGCTTGGCGCTCATCAGACAGCCTCCCCATCACCGATCAGGCGACCGCGTTGCAGGGTGAGCAGGCGATGGCGCATGCGCGCGATCAGCGCCAGGTCGTGGCTGGCGATCAGCACTGTGGTGCCCAAGCGATTGATGTCCTCGAATACGCCCATGATCTCGGCGGCCAGGCGCGGGTCCAGGTTACCGGTGGGTTCGTCCGCCAGCAGCAGGGCCGGGCGATGAACCACGGCGCGGGCGATGCCGACGCGCTGCTGTTGGCCGGTGGACAGGTCGGCCGGGTAGAGCTCGGCCTTGTCCGCCAGGGAAACCCGCTCCAGCGCCACGCTCACGCGCTTGGCGATCTCCGCCTTGGACAGGCCATGGATCTGCAGCGGCAAGGCGACGTTGTCAAACACGCTGCGGTCGAACAACAGCTGGTGATTCTGGAACACGACGCCGATCTGGCGACGCAGGAAAGGGATCTGCGAATTGGTGATGGTCGAGAGGTCCTGCCCGGCCAGCAGCAGCTTGCCGGTGGTGGGACGCTCCATCGCCAGCAGCAGGCGCAACAGGGTGCTCTTGCCGGCACCGGAATGGCCGGTGACGAAGAGGAACTCGCCGCGACGTACGCGGAAGCTCAGTTCGTGCAGGCCGACATGGCCGTTTGGATAGCGCTTGCCGACCTGCTCGAATCGAATCATGCGGACTCCCGCTCAGCGAAGAGGGCCTTCACGAAGGCGTCGGCTTCGAAGGTACGCAAATCGTCGATGCCTTCACCCACACCGATGTAGCGGATCGGCAGGCTGAACTGCTTGGCCAGGGCGAAGATCACCCCGCCCTTGGCGGTGCCGTCCAGTTTGGTCAGCGCCAGGCCGGACAGGTTGACCGCCTGGTGGAACTGCTTGGCCTGGTTGATGGCGTTCTGGCCGGTGCCGGCGTCCAGCACCAGCAGCACTTCGTGGGGAGCGGTCTCGTCCAGCTTGCCGATCACGCGGCGCACCTTCTTCAGCTCTTCCATCAGGTTGTCCTTGGTGTGCAGGCGACCGGCGGTGTCCGCGATCAGCACGTCGACGCCACGGGCCTTGGCGGCCTGCACGGCATCGAAGATCACGGAAGCGGAGTCGGCGCCGGTGTGCTGCGCGATCACGGCGATGTTGTTGCGCTCGCCCCAGATCTGCAGCTGCTCCACGGCGGCTGCACGGAAGGTGTCGCCGGCGGCGAGCATGACCTTCTTGCCATCCTGCTGCAGCTTCTTGGCCAGCTTGCCGATGGTGGTGGTCTTGCCGACGCCGTTCACGCCGACCACGAGGATCACGTAGGGCGCGTGGCCGTTGTCGATCTTCAGCGGCTGCTCGACCGGACGCAGCAGCGCGGCCAGTTCATCCTGCAGGGCCTTGTACAGGGCATCGGCGTCGGCGAGCTGCTTGCGTGCGACCTTCTGGGTCAGGCTCTGGACGATGGCGCTGGTGGCTTCCACGCCGACATCGGCGGTCAGCAGGCGGGTTTCGATTTCATCCAGCAGGTCGTCGTCGATGGCCTTGCGCCCAAGGAACAGACTGGCCATGCCTTCGCCAATGCTGGCGCTGGTCTTGGACAAACCCTGCTTGAGGCGCGCAAAGAAACCGGCCTTGGCCGGTTCCGCCTGGGCAACGGGAGCCGGTGTGGGCTCGGATGCGGGTTCGGCGACAGGTGCGGCGACAGGTGCGACAACCGGAACGGGGGCGGCCACCGGAGCAGGCTGCTCGGCGACAGGTGCGGGTGCGGGTGCGGGTGCGGGTGCGGGTGCGGGTGCGGGTGCGGGTGCGGGTGCGGGTGCAACAAGCTCGGCGACAACCGGCGCCTCAGCAATGACTGGCGCGGGTGCCGGAGCCTCTGCCACAACCAGAGCAGGAACAGGAGCGGGAGCGGGCGTTTCGACCGGCGCAGGAGCAACCTCGGGCGCCGGAGCCTGCTCGGCCACTGGCGCGGCTACAGGCTGGGCAGCCGGAACGGATTCGGGAGCGGGCGCAGGTGCGGCCGGGGCATCAGCCTCGACAGGGGCCACCGTCTCCGCCGGAGCGGCGGGAGTGGCTTCCTGGGGCTTCTTGCGCAGCCAGCCGAACAAGGATTTCTTTTCCCCGGCCTGGGCCGGAGCCTTCTTGTCGTCGTTGGAACCAAACATGAGTCGAATGCATCTCAAGGGAGCGGCCGTGCTGGCTCTATGCCGGCCAGCTTCGCCGCCCCGGGAAAGGATGGGGTATCCTAGCACCTCTTCGCCCGCAGGCGGTACGACCGCCGGGGCCGTCCGACAGGTCAAGAACATTGATGAAAGCCACTGCCCGACAAGCCGCCGGCTTGCTGTTTTGCGCTCTCTGTCTGCCCACTCTGGCCCTCGCTGCAGACAACCAACCCACCCACGAGTTCACCCTGGACAACGGCCTCAAGGTCGTGGTCCGTGAGGACCACCGCGCGCCCGTGGTGGTCTCCCAACTCTGGTACAAGGTCGGCTCGAGCTACGAGACCTCCGGCCAGACCGGTCTCTCCCACGCCCTCGAACATATGATGTTCAAGGGCAGCCGCAAGCTCGGCCCCGGCGAAGCCTCGCGCATCCTGCGGGAGCTCGGCGCCGAAGAGAACGCCTTCACCAGCGACGACTACACCGCCTATTACCAGGTGCTGGCCCGCGACCGCCTGGGCGTGGCCTTCGAACTGGAAGCCGACCGCCTCGCCAGCCTCAAGTTGCCGCCGGAAGAGTTCTCCCGCGAGATCGAGGTGATCAAGGAGGAACGCCGCCTGCGTACCGACGACAAGCCCACCGCCAAGGCGTTCGAGCGCTTCAAGGCGATGGCCTACCCAGCCAGCGGCTATCACATCCCCACCATCGGCTGGATGGCCGACCTCAATCGCATGAAGGTCGAGGAGCTGCGCCACTGGTACGAATCCTGGTACGTGCCGAACAACGCCACCCTGGTGGTGGTGGGCGACGTCACCCCGGACGAGGTCAAGGGTCTGGCCGAGCGCTATTTCGCTGGCATTCCGAAGCGTGAAGTGCCGCCTGCGAAGAAGCCCCTCGAACTGGCCACCCCAGGCGAGCGTCGCCTCACCCTGCACGTGCGCACCCAGCTGCCGAGCCTGCTGATGGGCTTCAACGTGCCGGGGCTTGCTACCGCCAAGGACGCGCGCCAGGTCCACGCCCTGCGCCTGATTTCCACCCTGCTCGACGGCGGCTACAGCGCACGCCTGTCCAGCCGACTGGAGCGAGGCGAGGAGCTCGTCAGCGGCGCCTCCGCCTGGTACGACGGTTTCCCCCGCGGCGACAGCCTGTTCGTGATCAGCGCCACCCCCAACGTGCAGAAGGGCAAGACCCTGGAGCAGACCGAGGCCGGCATCTGGCGCCAGCTGGAAGACCTGAAGAACACTCCACCGAGCGCCGATGAACTCAAGCGCGTACGCGCCCAGGCCATTGCCGACCTCGTCTACCAGCGCGACTCCATCACCAGCCAGGCCACCACCATCGGCCAGCTGGAAACCGTCGGCCTGTCCTGGAAACTGATGGACCAGGACCTCGCGGCCCTCGAAGCCGTGACGCCTGCCGATATCCAGGCCGCCGCCAAGACCTTCTTCACCCGCGACCGCCTGAGCGTCGCCCACATCCTGCCCGAGGAGGCCCGCAATGAGTGAGCGCAACGGCCTGCGTTTTGGCCTGCTCGGCCTGGCCCTGATCGCCCTGCTCGGCGTGCTGGCCTTCATCGTCAATCGCCCGGCGACCACCGCAACCGCTGAAACCGCCACCCCCGCGCCGGCCCAGGGACTTCAATCCCTGGCGGAACTGGGCGGCAAGGCACCCAGCCGTCGCACGCTGGACATCCAGAGCTGGAAGACCGCCGAAGGCGCCAAGGTACTGTTCGTCGCCGCTCCCGAGCTGCCGATGTTCGACCTGCGCCTGACCTTCGCCGCCGGCAGCAGCCAGGACGGCGATATCCCTGGCCTGGCGACCATGACCAACGCCATGCTCAACGAAGGCGTGGCTGGCAAGGACGTCACCGCCATCGCCGAAGGCTTCGAGGGCCTGGGCGCGGAATTCGGCAACGGCGCCTACCGCGACATGGCCGTCGCCAGCCTGCGCAGCCTCACCGCCCCCGAGCAGCGCCAGCCGGCCCTGGACCTGTTCACCCAGGTGATCGGCGCACCGACCTTCCCCGAAGACTCCCTGGCGCGGATCAAGAACCAGATGCTCGCCGGCTTCGAGTACCAGAAGCAGAACCCCGGCAAACTCGCTGGCCTGGAGCTCTTCGACAAACTCTACGGCCAGCATCCCTATGCCCACCCGAGCGAAGGCGACGAGAAATCCGTCCCCGGCATCACCGTCGCCCAGATGCGAGCCTTCCACCAGAAGGCCTATGCCGCCGGCAACGTGGTGATCGCCCTGGTCGGCGACCTGTCCCGCGCCGACGCCGAAGCCATCGCCAACCAGGTTTCCAAAGCCCTGCCCAAGGGGCCGGCGCTGGCCAAACTGCCTGAACCGCAAGCACCGAAACCCGGTCTCAACCATATTGAGTTCCCGTCCAAGCAGACCCACCTGATGCTGGCCCAGCTCGGCATCGACCGGAACGATCCGGACTACGCCGCGCTCTATCTGGGCAACCAGATTCTCGGCGGTGGTGGCTTCGGCACCCGGCTGATGGAAGAAGTGCGCGAGAAGC
Source organism: Pseudomonas sp. BN515 (assembly GCF_029873155.1). Taxonomy (NCBI): domain Bacteria; kingdom Pseudomonadati; phylum Pseudomonadota; class Gammaproteobacteria; order Pseudomonadales; family Pseudomonadaceae; genus Pseudomonas; species Pseudomonas sp. BN515. Next base: position 79,459 of record NZ_SSOH01000049.1, read on the forward strand.
GCGGCCTGACCTATGGCGTCAGCTCGGGCTTCACCGCCATGCAGGTGCGCGGCCCGTTCATGATCGGTCTGCAGACCCGCGCGGAAATGAGCCAGGGCACGCTCAAGCTGATTCAGGACATCGTCCGTCAGTACCTGGCCGAAGGCCCCACCCAGAAGGAACTGGACGATGCCAAGCGTGAGCTGGCCGGCAGCTTCCCGCTGTCCACCGCGAGCAACGCCGACATCGTCGGCCAGCTGGGCGCCATCGGCTTCTACGACCTGCCGCTGACCTACCTGGAAGACTTCATGGCCAAGGTCCAGGCGCTGGACGTGCCCCAGGTGAAAGCCGCCATGGCCAAACACCTGGCCCCCGACCAGTTCGTCATCGTCACCGCCGGCCCGACGGTCACCCAGAAGGAGCTGCCGCCCCCCACCGACAAGCCCGCCGAAATGCCCAGCGGCGTACCGGAGCACTGATGCGCAAGCCAAACGCAAAACCCGCCAAGCCGAATCACGGTGGCCAGGGCCAGCTACGCATCATCGGGGGCGAATGGCGCTCGCGGCGCTTCGCCTTCCCCGACGGTCCCGGCCTGCGCCCCACGCCGGACCGCGTGCGTGAAACGCTGTTCAACTGGCTGGCGCCGTACGTGGAAGGCGCGCGGGTACTCGATCCCTTCGCCGGCAGCGGCGCGCTCTATCTGGAGGCCTTGTCCCGCGGCGCCGCCGCAGGCCTGGCACTGGATCTGAACCCTGACTCCGTAGCCGCCCTGCGCGGCCATCTGGACGTCCTGCGCTGCGGCAAGGGCCAGTTGTTGCAGACCGACGCCCTGCGTTATCTGGACACCCAGCCGCCCAGCGCCTTCGACCTTGTGTTCCTCGACCCGCCCTTCAATCAGGGCCTGCTGCAACCCGTTTGCAACCTGTTGGAAAACCGCGGCTGGCTTGCACCCCGCGCCTGGGTCTATACAGAAAGCGAGAACCCGCCCTCCACGCTGGGCCTGCCGGGCAACTGGCGCCTGCACCGCGAGAAGAAAGCCGGTCAGGTCTACTACGCCCTGTGGCAGCGTGCAGTCGGGGACACCCCCGCAGCCTGACCGACGGCCACGCCGATGAACTCGTTCCACTCGCCGGTAACCACCCACACCAGCTTCCAGCCGGCCTGGTGGTTACCCGGCCCACACCTGCAGACCCTCTGGTCGCCCTTCTGCCGCACGCCGCCGCCACTCCATCGGCAGCGTGAGCGGCTATGGCTGGAGGACGGCGACTTCCTCGACCTGGACTGGCATGGCCCACACGAGGCCGACGCACCTCTGACGCTGGTTCTGCATGGCCTGACCGGTTCTTCCACCTCGCTCTATGTCCTCGGCCTGCAGCAGGAACTGGCCACTCGCGGCTGGGCCAGCGTGGCCATCAACTGGCGCGGCTGTTCGGGCGAACCCAACTTGCTGCCGCGGGGCTACCACTCGGGCGTCAGCGAAGACCTGGCAGCCACCATCCGCCACCTGCGCGCCAGCCGTCCGCTGGCACCGCTCTACGCAGTGGGCTACTCGCTGGGCGGCAATGTGCTGCTCAAGCACCTGGGGGAAACCGGGGAAGACTGTGGCCTGCAGGGCGCTGTGGCGGTCTCGGTGCCCTATCGCCTGGACCAGTGCGCCGACCGCATCGCCCTCGGCTTTTCCAAGGTCTACCAGGCGCACTTCATGCGCGAAATGGTGGCCTACGTGAAGCAGAAGCAGCGCCTGTTCGCTCACCACGGTCAGACGGAGCACCTCTCCACCCTGGAACGCCTCGGTTCGCTGGAAGGCATGCATACCTTCTGGGACTTCGACGGTCGCATCACCGCGCCATTGCACGGCTTCGACGACGCCCACGACTACTACCGCCGTGCCTCCAGCCGCTACTACCTGGGCGGCATCCGCATCCCGACCCTGCTGATCCAGTCAGCCGACGACCCCTTCGTGTTCCGCCACAGCCTGCCGGAAGCCCACGAGCTCTCGGCCACCACCCGCATGGAACTGCACCCCCGAGGCGGTCATGTGGGCTTTGTCGAAGGATCACCGCGCAAACCCGCGTATTACCTGGAACGGCGGATTCCGGACTGGCTAACGAGTCAGACGCCAGTGCGCTGAACGCTGGGGCTCAGCTATCGCTGGCCCAGCTGTCGAGCCAGCGCCAGCGATGGGGGAAGCGCGCCTTCAGACCCAGGCGGTCCACACGCCAGAACGCCGGCCACTCCCCTTTTACCCGCGCCAGCAAGCGCAGGTTGCGGCTCGGGGCGCTGAATGCCTCGCGCAGCTCCACCGGCACAGGAGCGGCGTCCTCCACCATGCGCACCACCTCGGCAGGCAGCCAGGTGCCGTCCGGCAGGCGCAGCCGGAAGGGCTGGCCTGGAGAGGCATAGGCGGCATCCCGCGGGTCGAGATAGACCCACAGTTCGGCGTCACCCAGACGCTGCAGGCGCATCAGCGGCGTCCCGGGGCCGACGTTTTCGCCCTCATCCACCAGCACCTCGCTGATCACCCCGGACTCGCCGGCCTTCAGCTCCAGCCCATGCAAACGTGCTTGCAGCCAGTCGCTTTCCAGTCGGCGTTGACGCTCCAGAGTGTCGTCCACCGGTTGCGACTCTCGCCGCTCGAATTGCACCAGGTCACGCTGGCGTCTGTCCCGCTCGTCCTGGGCCTGCTGCACCTCACCGCGGGTCGCGGCACCGGCGGCGAGCAGCCCGCGCAGGCGCCCAAGACGACTCTCCGCGCTGGCCAGCAGACGCTCCAGAGCCTGGCGTTCCTGCTCCGGCAGGGGCCGGTTTCCGGCAGGCCGCCGCGCCTGGGCGGCGGGGTCACCGAGCAGGGCAAGGCGAGCACGCCACTCGGGGTTATCCATCTTCACCAGCAACTGGCCGGCCTCGACCCGGTCGCCAGGCCTGGCCAGCACGCGCTCCACCTGTCCAGCCTCCCGCGCCCGCAGCTCGGTGGACGGCAGGTGCAGCTGCACCGGCGCCTCGATCAGCCAGAGGCCAAGGAACTCGCGCCCGACCAGGAACAACAGCGGACTGGTGACCGCGAGCAGGATCAGGTACCAGCGCAGCTTGAAGGCCAGGCGCTTGCCGGGCGCGTAGAGCACCTTGAGCCCCTGATCCTGGGTGGGCTGCTGTTCCTTGGGGCTTGAGAATCGAATCTTCATGGCCTGACTCAACGGGGAAAATGGGTCCAATCCTGCCAGTCGACGCCGGTGATACCGGCGCTCTGCAGGCGCGTGCGCCAACGCTCGAGCTGTTCCCGCAACTGCGTGCGCGATGTCCCGGCCCAGGATTCCTCAGCCGGCAGCTGGGTCTCGACACTCTGGGCCAGACGGAAGCGCAGCGCCGGCCAGCGCCGGGCGATGGATTCCGCCAGTTCGGCGCTTCGGGCGGGATTGCGGGTGTAGATCATCAGGTCGACCTGCCGCACGCCGCGCTTTGGCAGGGCGCAGGGCACGCAGGTCGCATCGGCGACTGGCTCGGCGAACCAGCGGGGATGGCTGGATAGCTCCAGCGGCCAGGACACGACCGCGGACACGGCGCCCAGGGTGTCCAGCCAGTCCTGCAAGCGGCGGTCGGGCACCGGCCAGCCGAGTTGCTCCACCTCAAGATCCAGGTGCAGGGCATCGAACGGCAGCCCCTTGAGCTTGCCGAGCAGATCCAGCAAGCGCTGGCGCCCTGCGGGCTCCAGCCAGGCCGGGTCCCCCAGCAGCAAGGCCACCTGCAAGCCTTGGGCGTGGGCGTCATCAAGGGTGTCCTGCAGTTGCTTGCGCAGGGCCGGGATGTCGGCCACCTGCCCACCATCGAGCCCCAGGTACAGCCGCGTCATGCCGGCGCGGCGCAGTTCGCGCAGTTCCGCGTGACGAGTCGCGGGATTCAGCAATGCCCCGCTTTTCCACAGGTAAACGCCCTGGCTCCAGCCGGTCGGGCCGACGCCCATCGGCGCCGCCCCGACCACCCCCAGGGCGGTCCAGTCGAGACGCTGCGGCCCCAGCAGGCCAGCCAGGGCCTGGTCATCGTCGACGAACAGGCGCAGGGCCGCTTCACGCAGCCAGGCAGCGTGCCAGGCGGCAATCAGGCGCAATCCGCTGTTGTAGCGTTCAAGTTCCACAGCCAGTTCCTCGGCCGGGCTCTCGGAAACCGAGCGCTCGGCGCGCAGCCGCTGCTCCCGCAGGGCCTGGTCTGAAACGGCCAACTGCTCGCGCTCTCGATCCAGGTCCAGCGCTGCCTGGCGTTGCGCCTGCAGGGTCTGCCCAAGGGACTGGAGCAGTTGCTGGCGCTCGGCTTCCAGCTGCGCCAGGGCGGCTTGATGGCGCGCCTCACCTTCGCGATTGCGGGCCCGGCCGTAGTTCATCAGGTCGAAGGGCGCGGACAGACTGAGCGCAGCCACCAGCCCGTCGCCGCTCTTGCTGGCGCCGCTGCGTGACTCGTAGCTCTGCGCAACGCTGAAGCTTGAGTCGACGCTCTCGTACCAGGGCGATTGACGATTCCGCTCGGCGTGGCGCAGTTCGTCCTGTCTCTCTTGCAGGCGCGGGTGCCCCTCCAGGGCCTGACGCCAATTGGACAGCGGCAGCACTTGCGTTGACAGCGATACCGCTTCGGCCTGCTGACCAGGGCCAATCTCCATACCCGCCAACCCGGCCAGGCTGGCGCGGGTGTCCTCCACCAGGAGCGCGCTCTGCCGGCAACGCTGCTGGAGACCCTGCCATTGGCCGTCCAGCAACCGCGCCTGCGAAGGCAGCAGCCAGCCGCCCTGTTGACGCCGGGTCAGGCGTTCGCGAGCTGTCTGGGAGGCGGGCAGCAGCCCCTTGCACCAGCGTTCTTCCTGCTCGGCGCGCCACCAGTCGGCGTAGGCGCTGCGTAAGGCCAGACGTTGCTCCGCCAGGCGCAACAGGCGCTGCGCCTGCTGCCGTTGCTGCTCAAGCTCCACCGCCGATACGGCCTGCACTTGTCGACGCAGGCTGCCGAGCAGCGGGTGGCGCAGGCCGAGGGCCAGGTCACGCCCGTAATAGTCGTCACGCAGGTCTTCGGTCACCAGTTCGTGGTAGTGCCCGGTACTGCCAGAGCCGAACCACTGCCAGCCCGCCTCGGCTTCGCGCTGTTCCTTGAGTGCATCGAGCGCCCGCAGCTCGGCCGCCTTGGCCTGCAGCGCGGCCCCGTCTTCGGCGCGGTCCAGCACCTGGGCCAACGGCAGCACGTCGGCCCGGGCCATGCCGGCGGACAGCAGCAGTGCGCAGAAAAGAAATGGACGAATCATGAACTCAGAACCTCTTGGCCCTGCGCAGCACCCACCAGGGCGCCATGCTGGTTTCCTCATGGCCGCGACGCAGGGCCTCGTTGAGCATGGCCACCGCGCTCCACATGCGCATGACCAGCATGAACAGCGGGAAGACGAAGACCACAGGGAACAATCGCAGGTCCATGCGCGGCCGCTCGGACACCAGGGCCAGCATGGCCACATAGAGCAACAGCGTCATGCCCAGATAGACCAGGTAGATGAGGGCGGCCAGGGCCAGGAAGCGCGGCCAGGGCAGCACCAGGGGCCCGGCCAGGCAGTAGCCGGCGATGATGAAAGGCAGTACCAGCTGGAAGAAAAAGCCGGTGATCAGGGTCATCAGGAAATTCGGCCAGCCCAGCAGGCGCGGATTGAAGCTGTGCCGGTGCTTGCGAATGTAGAGGAAGTACAGGTCACCGTCCCAGCGCAGGCGCTGCTTGAGGAACTGCAGGAAGGTCACGGGCGCGTCGGTATGGCCGATGGCGCCGGGCTCGAAAGGAATGCGCAGGGGCCTGCGGCCGAAGTAGTTCTTGATCCGCAGGGTGATGTCGAGGTCTTCCGCGGTGTGGGTGTCCCAGCCGCCGATCTTGTCGAGAAAACTGCGGCGAAACGCGCCGAACGCGCCGGATACGTTATTCACCAGGTTCCATTCGCTGAGGCCGATCTTGGCCATGTGGATCGACAGCTGATACTCCAGCGCCTGCATGGCGGTGGTGAGCGAAGCCCGGGCGTTGCGCACGCGCAGGCTTCCTGCCACGGCCGGGACGTCCGGGTCGGCGAAATGACGGACCATCTGGCTGACCATGTCGTTGTCGAAGGAGGTGTCGCCGTCCAGGGCCATCACCACTTCGCCGGTGCAGTGCGCCAGTCCCGCGTTCAGGGAGGAGACCCGGCCACCGCGCTGCCACTTGGCGATGGGTCGCAACAGGCGTCGCGGATAGAGCTGCGGATCGACGCGAAAATCCCGCACGGCCTGCATGGTGGGCTGGTTCACAGCCGCTCCGTCCACCACCGGAATCATCTCGATGTAGCCGGGGTAGGTCTGCTCACACAGGCTGCGCAGGGTCGTCTGGACGTCCCGACCCTCGCTGTAGCAGGTGATGATGCAGGACACCCGCGGCCGATAGGTGCTCTGCTGGGGCAACTCGAACGGCTTGCGGACGAACCAGCGCAGAACGCCAATCAGCACCAGCAGGTTGAGCGGCAGCTCCAGCAGCAGGAAGGCCGGCAGCAACATGAAGGCACCCTGCAGAATGCCATCGCTCCTGGCGAACTCGCCGAGGAGCAGCAGCCACTGCTCGACAAAAGCTTCCATGCTTAGCCCAACTGTCCGCCCAGACGCGCCAGCAGCAGCGCCGCGTCTTCCTGGTCCTGCTGATCATCGGGAGCCGTGAACACCGCCAACCGCACCTCGATGGGCGTCGCCTGTCCGGCGGTCAGGCGTTCCGCGCCCTTGACCAGGCGCTTGCGCACCACCTCCAGGCCAATGGCATCGGTGTGCGGCATCAGCAGCCAGAGCACCTCCTCGCTCAGCCGGCAACAACGATCGGTTTCCCGCACGGCTTCCTGCAGGCGCTCCACCAGCCCGTCCACCAGCGCGTGGCCGCGCATCTCGCCGAGTTGGGAGAGGGTTTCCAATAGGTTGACGAAACGCAGACCGAGTAGAGAGAAGGCCGGCTCCCGGTGCCGTCGCGTCAGTTGCAACTGCCAGTTCAGCAACTCGAGGAAGGCCTGGCGTGGCAACAAGTTGAGGCTGCCGAAGCGCTCGATGTTCGTCGCCCCGGCGCCGAAGCCTTCCCGGCACCTCAGGCGCCCGGCCTCGGCCAGGCGGAAGTGGCGTACCTCGCGCACACGCAGCTTGTCGGGTGCGTGGGATTGGCCGCAGTCCAGGCAGCGCGCATCCACGGCGGCATCAACGAAGAAGGCCTGGCAGTTGCGGCAGCGATAGTTCTCCAGCGGGCGGTCGTAGTCGCTGCCAATATGCCGAAGACGGGTCAGGCAGTTCGGGCAGAGCAGCACGCCTTCCTTGAGGAAGTGTTCCTGGGGGCCGACGTGCCCGCAGGTGAAGCAATGCAGCGAAGGCTGGCGACTGATGTCCAGGGCCTGGCACTCGGGGCAGACATCCACGTAATTGAGGCGGCCCGACCCACAGCTGGTGCACAAGCGCAGCCTGTCCTGCAGTGCACCCTCTTCCAGCCAGCCCTGCTGGCTCATCAGCTGTAGCCAGGAGAATTGATTGATGGTCTCTTCGTTGCCGAGGGCTTCCAGCAGCGGATAGCGGTAGTGCTGGGGCACGCCGGCATCACGCACTGCAAGGACTTCACCGCGTGAGCGCAGCCAGAGCCACGCCATCACCCGTTCTTCGAAGCGTTCAGGGGCGGTTCCGCGATTGAAAAGGCCAAGGCGCTCGCGCCAGAGGCGCCAAAGGGGCGTGATCGCACCCAGGTCGGCCGGCGGCGGGCCGTCACCCAGGGCAATGCACCAGGGATCCTGGTCCTGGCAGCAGTAGATCAGACTGAAGCGATAGCGGGGATCGAGGCGCAGGCTCCGCAAGGCCGGGCCCGCCTGTGCGCCCGGTAGGTCGACCAACAGCACATCGGCTTCGGAATCGGCCTGCAGGCTCGCGAGATCGTTGTAGCGTTCCAGCTCAATGCCGGGGAATCGATACGGACCAGCGCCAAGTAACGCAATCCTGGGTGTGGTTCTGGACATGGATAAAACTCAAGCATTCCTTGGCTCAATCTTCTCACTATAGACGCGCCGCTTCGCCTTAACACGCGTCAATGTTTCCTCGATCAGCTCGGTACCACCTGCTCCAGCGGCACGTAGAGTTTCTCGTACAGCGCCTTGACCGCTGGCTGTGCTTCCGGCGCGAGGTAACCACCTTCCAGCGCCAGCACCTGGTAGATGCCTCGGCGCAGCAGTTCCTGGCTGAGGTCGGCGGCATCGCCTCGGGTGGTGCAGAGGAAGCGCACCCAGGAGGTGACGATGATCCAGCTGTTGAGGGTCAGGGCTTCGACCTGGGCAGGGCTCATCAGCAGGATGCCGGCGCTGACGAAGCCGCGATAAATGGCCTGGGCATGGTCCAGGCAGCGCTGGGCGAAGAGCCGGTAGCGCGCGGCGAGTTCCACATCGGATTCCAGCAGGTGCTCCAGGTCACGATGCAGGAAGCGGAAGTCCCACATGGCCGCCAGCAGGGACTCCAGATAGAAGGTCTTGTCCTCCACCGTCACCGGGCGACCTTCCGGCAGGCGCAGAAAGCTGTCCACCCGCGCCTCGTAGAGGCCGAACAGCTCGGCGATGATCTCCTGCTTGTTGCGGAAGTGGTAATAGAGGTTGCCCGGTGACATGCCCAGGTGAGCGGCGATGTGGTTGGTGGTGACATTGCGCTCGCCCTGGGTGTTGAACAGCCCGAGGCTCTCCAGAACGATGCGGTCGCGGGTCTTGGGTCTTGGTGCCATCGGGCGGTGGTTCCTGCAATCGGTAGGCGCGGCGAGCGGTAAAGGTACACCGCGCGGCGTTCGGGAAACACCCGGTGTTACCGGCAGCCGCCCCGTCCAGCATTTCGTTGGGCTGCCGCCGAACGAGCCGGCGAGCAAGCTATTTGACAGATTAGAGCAATTGCTCTAAAAATCCAGCGACACCAAAACAACAGAGCCACGTCGCGTCCGCTCGGCGGATTCGAACGACGCTCCCGGAGCCGCCGAGGAACCGCGCCATGGTCGCCGACATCGCCTACCTGCAACAGAGCCAGCAGCAGATCAGCCAGCTGGAAACCCTCTTCCAGCGCCAGCGCGAGGCCTTTCGCGCCAACCCCATGCCCAGCGCCGAGCAGCGCATCCAGTGGCTGAAGTCCCTCCGCGAGCTGCTGTTCACTGAGCAGGAGGCGCTGATCGCGGCCATCTCCCAGGACTTCAGCAATCGCTCTGCCGACGAGACCCGACTCGCCGAGATCATGCCCAGCCTCCACGGCATCCACTATTCCGCCAAGCGCCTGAAGAAATGGATGAAGCCGTCCCGCCGCAGCGTCGGCCTGGCCTTCCAGCCGGCCTCGGCCAAGGTGGTGTACCAGCCGCTGGGCGTGGTCGGTGTGATCGTGCCGTGGAACTACCCGCTGTTCCTGGCCATCGGCCCGCTGGTGGGCGCCCTGGCCGCGGGCAACCGGGTGATGATCAAGATGAGCGAGTCCACCCCGGCCACCTCGCAACTGGTGAAAGACCTGCTGGCGCGGATCTTCCCCGAAGACCTGGTGGCCGTAACCCTGGGCGAAGCCGAGGTGGGCGTGGCCTTCTCCCGCCTGCCCTTCGACCACCTGCTGTTCACCGGTGCCACCAGCATCGGCAAGCACGTGATGCGCGCCGCCGCCGAGAACCTGACCCCGGTGACCCTGGAGCTGGGCGGCAAGTCGCCAGCCATCGTTTCCGCCGACGTACCCCTGGCCGACGCCGCCGAGCGCATCGCCTTCGGCAAGACCATGAACGCCGGCCAGACCTGCGTGGCCCCGGACTACGTACTGGTGCCGGAAGACCGCGTCGACGGTTTCGTCGAGGCGTATCGCCAGGCCGTGAAGGGTTTCTACCCGCAGCTGACCGACAACCCCGACTACACCGCCATCATCAACGAGCGCCAGCTGGGCCGCCTGAAAGGCTACCTGGCCGACGCCGAAGCCAAGGGCGCACGCCTGGTGCCGCTGTTCCCTGAAGCCCAGGGCCGCCGCCTGCCGCACACCCTGGTGCTGAATGCCACCGATGACATGAAGCTGATGCAGGACGAAATCTTCGGTCCCCTGCTGCCGGTGGTTCCCTATCGCAACATCGACGAGGCCTTCAGCTACATCAACGACCGCCCGCGTCCGCTGGCGCTCTACTATTTCGGCTACGGCCGGGGCGAGCAGCAACGCGTCCTCAACGAAACCCATTCCGGCGGCGTATGCCTGAACGACACCCTGCTGCACGTCGCCCAGGACGACATGCCCTTCGGCGGTATCGGCCCGTCCGGCATGGGCCATTACCACGGCCACGAAGGCTTCCTGACCTTCAGCAAGGCCAAGGGCGTGTTCATCAAGCAGCGCTTCAATGCCGCGAAACTGATCTACCCGCCCTATGGCAAGGCCATCCAGAAGCTGGTCTTCAAACTCTTCGTCCGCTGAACCGGGCTTTCGCAGGCAGATAACAAGAATGAGCGATACCACCCTCGATGCGCCGGGGCTTTCCCGGCGCAATCTGCTCAAGGTCGGCCTGTTCGGCTCGGCCTTCCTCGCCACCGCCGGTGTGACCGCCAGCCTCAGCGGCTGCTCGGCCAGCGTTCCAGCTAGCGGCTTCGCGGTGTTGCGCCAGTCCGACATGCCCTTCCTCCGGGCTCTGGTGCCAGTGATGCTGGAAAGCGCCGTACCCGCCGGGAAGATGGCCGCAGCCGTGGACGGCACCCTGCAGAGCCTGGACTACGCCCTGCACCGCCTGTCGCCGGAAATGCTCAAGCTGACTATGCAGCTGTTCGACGTGCTCGCCCTGCCGATCACCCGAGGCCCGCTGACTGGCATCTGGGGCAGCTGGGACAAGGCCGGCGCCCAGGACATCCGCGAATTCCTCTCGCGCTGGGAACACAGCTCCATCGGCCTCTTGAAGATGGGCCACGCCTCCCTGCTGCAACTGGTGATGATGGCCTGGTACGGCCGCCCGGAATCCTGGGCACATTGCGGTTACCCAGGCCCGCCCACCGTTTGACGGTGCCCGCGCGCTTCATCGAATAACGACAAGAACTCGCCCGAGACCCTGAAATGCCTGTACCCGATCTGTTCGCCGAAGGCCTGGCCCGCGGCTGGAAAACCCACAACGGCTCGCGCCTTGAAAACGACCTGACCCTGGAAGCCGACGTCGCCATCGTCGGCAGCGGTGCCGGTGGCGGCACCACGGCGGAAATCCTCAGTGCGGCGGGTTTCAAGGTGCTGCTGATCGAGGAAGGCCCGCTGAAGACCAGCTCCGACTTCAAGATGCAGGAGGCCGAGGCCTACCCGAGCCTGTACCAGGAAGGCATAGGCCGCATGACCAAGGACGGCGCTATCACCATCCTCCAGGGCCGCGCGGTCGGAGGAACCACCCTGGTGAACTGGACCTCCAGCTTCCGCACCCCGGACCCCACGCTTGAACACTGGGCCCGCGAGCACGGCGTGAAGGGCTTGTCGGTCGCCGAGATGGCCCCCTGGTTCGAGAAGATGGAACAACGCCTGGGCGTTGCCCCCTGGGCAATTCCGCCGAACCCCAACAACGATGTGATCCGCCTTGGCTGCGAAAAACTCGGGCTGCACTGGAAGGTCATCCCGCGCAACGTGCGTGGCTGCTGGAACCTGGGTTACTGCGGCATGGGCTGCCCGACCAACGCCAAGCAGTCGATGCTGGTCACCACCATTCCCGCCACCCTGGAAAAGGGCGGTGAGCTGCTTTACCTCGCCCGCGCCGACAAGCTGCTGTTCGAGGGCGACAAGGTCAGCGGCCTCGAATGCCTAGGCCTGGACGAGCGTTGCGTGGCGCCCAACGGCCACAAGATTACCGTCAAGGCGCGCCACTACGTGCTGTCCGGCGGCGGCATCAACACTCCTGCCCTGCTGATGCGTTCCGACGCACCGGACCCGCACGGCCGCACTGGCAAGCGCACCTTCCTGCACGTGGTGAACTTCTCCGCCGCGCAGTTCGACCGCCTGATCAACCCCTTCTACGGCGCGCCGCAGTCGATCTATTCCGACCACTTCCAGTGGGACGACGGCGCCACCGGGCGCATGTCCTACAAGCTGGAAGTTCCGCCACTGCAACCCTCGCTCACCTCCACGCTGCTGGGCCGCTTCGGTGTCGACAACGCCCTGCGCATGGAACAGCTGCCGCACACCAACGTGATGCTGGCGCTGATGCGCGACGGCTTCCACCCGGACAGCGCCGAAGGCACCGTGGAGCTACGCGGCGACGGCAGTCCGGTGCTCGACTACCACATGACCGACTACACCTGGGACGGCATCCGCCGGGCCTACCACGTCATGGCCGAGATCCAGTTCGCCGCCGGCGCCCGCGCCGTGCTGCCGATGCACAGCGACGCCGACTACGTGAAGACCCTGGATGAAGCCCGCAAGCTGATCGACGGCCTGCCGATGGAGCTCTATCGCGCCCGCCTGGGCAGTGCCCACGTGATGGGCGGCTGCGCCATGGGCGAGGACCCGAAGCAGGCGGTGACCGACAGCCTTGGCCGCCACCACCAGTTGGCTAACCTCTCCATTCACGACGGTTCGCTGTTCCCCACCAGCATCGGCGCCAACCCGCAGCTCTCGGTCTACGGCCTCACGGCCAAGCTGGCCACGGGCCTCGCCGAGCGACTGGGCAAGGCGTGACGAGCGGAGCGCGTCGAGGAGGAGGTCCATGGACAAGCTCATCTCCGCCCTGCTGATCGTCGCCGGCATCATTCACTTGCTGCCGGCCAGCGGCCTGCTCGGCGCTGAACGGCTGGCGACGCTCTACGGCCTGTCGTTCAGCGAACCCAACCTGCTGCTCCTGATGCGCCACCGCGCGGTGCTCTTCGGCCTGCTCGGCGCGCTGCTGGTCTGGGCCGCCTTTCGTCCGGCCCTGCAACCCGTGGCCATGCTGGGCGGACTGGTGAGCGTGCTGTCCTTCCTGCTGCTGGCCTGGATCACGCCCGGCTACAACGCCGCGCTGCGCAAGGTGGTGATCGCCGACTGGGTGGCGCTGGCCTGCCTGGCTCTGGCCGTCGTGCTCTGGCTGCTGCGCCGACCGGCGCCGGCAGGATGAGCGCACTTCTTGGCCGCAGGGATTCGCTGCGCTACCATCCGATTCCCTTTCGGTCCCCTGCCAGGACGTCGCGATGAACCGAGTGTTGTATCCGGGCACTTTCGACCCCATCACCAAGGGTCACGGCGATCTGATCGAACGCGCTTCGCGCCTGTTCGATACCGTGATCATCGCCGTTGCCGCGAGCCCGAAGAAGAATCCGCTGTTCAGCCTGGAGCAGCGTGTGGAGCTGGCGCGCGAAGTCACCAAACACCTGCCGAACGTCGAGGTGGTGGGCTTCTCCACCCTGCTGGCGCACTTCGTCAAGGAACAGAATGCCAATGTGTTCCTTCGCGGCCTGCGCGCCGTGTCGGACTTCGAGTATGAATTCCAGCTGGCCAACATGAACCGCCAACTGGCGCCGGACGTGGAGAGCATGTTCCTCACCCCGTCGGAGAAGTACTCCTTCATCTCCTCGACCCTGGTACGCGAAATAGCGGCCCTGGGCGGCGACATCAGCAAGTTCGTGCATCCCGCAGTAGCAGCTGCGCTGGCTGAGCGTTTCAAGCGCTAACGACAGCCCCTCCGCGATCGACGCGTGCGTCGATCGCGGCATTCCGGCACAATTCCGCTATTTTCTGTTCAAGGCCGCCGCTGCCTGGCGACGGCAGGAGTTGTTCCCATGTCCCTCAAGATCACCGACGACTGCATCAACTGCGACGTCTGCGAACCCGAGTGCCCCAACGGCGCGATTTCCCAGGGCGAGGAAATCTATGTGATCGATCCCAACCTGTGCACGGAATGCGTTGGCCACTACGACGAGCCCCAGTGCCAGCAGGTCTGCCCCGTCGATTGCATTCCCCTCGACGAAACCCATGTCGAAAGCAAGGATGAGCTGATGCAGAAGTACCTGAAGCTCACCGGCAAGGCCTGACCCGTGGGCCGCCCGGAACGCGGCGTCTACCGCGGCGCGCTGCTCGCCACGCTGCTTCTGCTCGCGGGCGCCGTGCAGGCCGCCCAGCCAGGCCGCGCGGCAGTCGCCACGCCCCACCCATCGGCCACCGTGGCCGGCCTGGAAACCCTGGCCCAGGGCGGCAACGCCTTCGACGCCGCCGTGGCCATCAGCGCCGCCCTTGCCGTTGCCGAGCCTTATGGGTCCGGCCTGGGCGGCGGCGGTTTCTTCCTGCTCCGCCAGGCTGGCGAGAAGCCCGTCTACCGCTTCCTCGATGCCCGTGAGCGTGCGCCGCTGGCCGCCCATCCGCGGCTCTATGTGCGCGACGGCAAGGCCGACCCGGCACTTTCCCTGGACGGCCCTCTGGCCGCCGCCATCCCCGGCCTTCCGGCAGCCCTGGCGGATCTCGCCAGCCGCTATGGCCGACTGCCGCTGGCCGACAGCCTGACCCCGGCGATCCGCCTGGCCCGCGACGGTATTTCGGTGGATCGCATCTACCGTGAGCGCGCCTCCTGGCGCCTGTCGTCCATGCGCGACGACCGCGAGACCGCCCGCCTCTTCCTCGACCACAAGGGCGAGGTGCCGGAAGAGTTCAGCCTGCTGCGCCAGCCGGAGCTGGCCAACACCCTGGAACGCATGGCTCGCTACGGCAAGTCCGGCTTCTACAGCGGCCCCACCGCGGAAAAACTGGTTGAGGGCGTCAATGCCGCCGGTGGCATCTGGAGCCTGCGCGACCTCGCCGACTACAAGACCGTGGAACGCCAGCCGATCCGTTTTCCCCTCGCCGATGGCCGCGAGCTGATCGGCGCCCCGCCGCCCTCGGCCGGCGGCATTGCCCTGGCCCAGAGCCTGGCGATGCTGCAGGAACTGCCCTGGCGCAAGGCCGACCGCGTGCAGCGCACCCACTACGTGGTGGAAGTGCTGCGCCGCGCCTATCGCGATCGGGGCCTGCTGGGCGATCCGGACTTCGTCGCGATTCCCCAGGCCAAACTGCTCGACGCCGACTACCTGAAGAAACTCGCCTCCGGCATCGACGCCCGCCGCGCCACGCCGAGCAGCAGCCTGCCGCCGTCGCCGCCCCTGCACGAAGGCGAACACACCACCCATTTCGCAGTGATCGACAAGGACGGCAACGCCGTGGCGGCCACCCTGTCCATCAACCTGCCCTTCGGCGCCGCCTTCACCGTGCCCGGCACCGGCGTCCTGCTGAACGACGAGATGGACGACTTCGCCGCCAACCCTGAAGGCGCGAATGCCTATGGCCTCGCGGCCAGCCAGGCCAACGCGGTGGGCTCGGGCAAGCGCCCGCTGTCGTCGATGAGCCCTACCTTCATCGAGAGCGAGCAGGAATTCACCGCCTTCGGCACTCCGGGCGGCAGCCGAATTCCCAGCATGGTGCTGCTCTCGGTGCTGGAGTACCTGGACGGCCAGCCGGTGAGCCGCTGGCCTGCCGTGGCGCGCTACCACCACCAATACCTGCCGGACCAGATCGAGCACGAGCCGGGCGCATTCAGCAGCAGCGAAAGCGCGGAGCTGCAGGCGCGCGGTTACAGCCTCAAGCCGCTGTCACGCAATTACGGTAACCAGCAGGTGCTGTTCTGGAACAAGGCCAAGGGCAGCCTCGAAGCCGCCAGCGACCCGCGCGGTCTAGGCCTATCCGAAATCCTCGAAATCGAGAAGTTGAAGTAGGAGCGAATTCATTCGCGAAGGGCCGTCCCAGCGGCCCGTTGACCCAAGCCAGCACAAGGGGTCCGCATCGCGAATGAATTCGCTCCCACAGAAAACAGGGCCACACCTCAGGACTGCCGTTCTCCTTCCAGCACGATCAGCGACTCTTCGTCCTGCTCCAACCTCCGCAACTCGCGGAACAGCAACTCTCCCTCACCCAGCATCAGCACGTTGCGCAGGCTCTGGAAGATCCGGCTGGCGTAGCCCAGGTCGTTCATCAGCGAGCTGGTCTGCAGGCCATCCAGTTCAGTGCTGCGTACAGAATTGAACAGGCGGGTGCGGAAGGTGCCGTCGAAGGCCGCCGCCTTCTCGTCCAGCCAGCGCAGGCGCTCGTTCCAGGCCTCTTCCGGGAGATCGGAGCGGCCCAGCTCGCGTAATTCGTGGAGCATCGCCAGCAGATGACGGCGCAAGTCCACGTAGGCCTCGCGGATGGGAGACGGCTCCTCGGCCAGGTAGCGCCCGAGGTTCTTCTGCAGATGCTTGGCATCCTTCACCGCATCTACCAGTTGCAGCGCGGCCAGTTGGCAACTGACCCAGAACTGCTGGTGCGCCTCGTCCAGCGGCAGGTCGAGCCGCCCCATGAAGCTCAGCAAGTCGCCGTACACCCCCTTGATATGCCGCTGGTAGAGCGCTTCGGCATCCAGGTGATAGCGCTCCGGCCGTGCGTGCAGCAGACGCTCGTCACCCTGGGCGCTGGCCAACTGGTCCACCGGCAGGTAGAGCGCATGGCAGATCACCTCCATGCTCAGCCGGCCGAGGTGGTGCAGCTCGCGCACCACGGCGCTGGCAGCGGCGTCCGCCGAATCCAGGGCGCGCTCGCTGAGGTAGCGCGCCTGGGTGCGCCGGGGTTCTTCCTGTCCGGCGGCCAGCTCGGTGATCAGTACCTGGGGCTCTTCGCGCTCCGGCAGCCAGCGCACCAGCCACTGGGCAAGGCGCTCCTGCAGCGGCCAGAACAGCAGCACGCCCATGGCATTGATCAGGCTGTGGAACATGGCCAGCTGGATCAGTTCGTTCTCGCCCAGGCCGGTGAGGGCGGCCAGGCGATCGACCAGCCAGCTCAGCGGCGCCAGCAGGATGAAGGCCAGGGTGCAGGTGACCACGTTGAACAGCACATGGGCCAGGGCCAAGCGCTGACCGCTGCGGTTACCGCCGAGGGAACCGACGAAGGCGGTGGTTACGCTGCTGCCGACATTGGAACCAATGGCGATGGCGAAGCCCTGGGCCAGGTCCAGCTGCCCGCCGGCCAGCGCCGCCAGGGTCAGCATCAGGGTGGCATGGCTGGACTGCAGCACCACCGTGACCAGCAGGCCAATCAGTGCGAACAGCAGACTGCCCATCAGCCCGTCAGCCTGGTACGCGGTGAGGTCGAGGCCGTCGCCAAAGCTGGCGAAGCCGTCCTTGATCTGGTCGATACCCAGGAAGATGAAGGCGATGCCGAGGACGATGCGCCCAGCGGCCTTGCTCTTCTCACCCAGGAAGCCACCGAGCACGCCGAACACCAGCAGCGGCAGGGCCAGCGGGCTGAGGCTGAGGTTCTGCCCGGCCAGCGCCAGCAGCCAGATGCCGCTGGTGGCGCCCAGGTTGGCGCCGAAGAGGATGGCGATGCCGCCGGCGAGCTGGATCAGCCCGGCACTGATGAAGGCGATGGTGAGCAGGGACACCAGCGTGCTGGACTGCAGCAGCAAGGTGCCGCCGATGCCGAACATCAGCCCCTTGAAGGAGGTGGCCGTGCTGCGCGCCAGCAACTGCTCCAGCTTGCCGCCGGCGAGCTGGCGCAGCCCTTCCTCCAGGCACTGCATGCCGAACAGGAACAGCGCGAGCCCCGCGCACAGTTCGAGCCAACCGGAACTGAACCAGAAGCTCAAGGCCAGTCCGACGGTGGCGAGGATCAGCAGAACAATGCGGGAGTAGTGCTTCACGGGCGGTATTCCTTCACCAGACAAGGCCCCAGCTATTAACCGATGCGATGGCCGGAGGGCAACCCGCGCGCGCCCCGGAAACGCCGACGGCCCCGATAAGGGGCCGTCGCGATGGAGCCGCAGGAAGGGATCAGTCTTGCCTGTAACCGCTCATGGTGCAGCCCAGGCAGCGCACGAAGGCCTCCCTGCCCGGCTCCACAACCAGCGCATTGGCGGCATCCTCGACATTACCGCCCAGGGCGGAGAACGGCAGGCTGATGATGAACAGGCCTGCGCCGATCACCGTGGCGCCGATCAGCAGCGGGCGGGCGATCAGGATGTCGCCGGCCATGCTGTAGCCGCTGGGGGCGTTGGCGGTGTACATGGGGTCGCCGCTGACATTTTCCTGTACCACTTCCGCATTAGCCGGCAGCGCCAGCAGGCCAGTGGTCAGCGCCAGGACAGCAGCGGTTGAGCGGAGCAGGTTCATACGGGCGATCCTTCAGATAGTGGTATACGAAAAACTATAACAGCGCATGGCACATCGGCAGCGTGACGGCCTTCAATCGCCATTGAAAGCGTAGTCGGGTTTTTTCGGTACGTAGGGCCGGTAGAAGGCCAGCAACTGCTGAAGGTCGGCCTGCTCGTCGCCAGTGGTGTAGAACGGCTGGCCGATCACCACCCGACGGTTGACGTAATCCAGGGCCGCCGGGACCACGGGCACGTCGGCGCCACGGGCGATGTGGTAGAAGCCCATCTTCCAGCGCTCCACCCGCTTGCGGGTGCCTTCGGGCGAGATGATCAGCATGAACTCGCGGCTCTGGCGGAATTGCTCCACTGCCTGCTCCACCATGTTCAGCTTGAGGTGGCGGTAGATCGGCACCCCGCCCCAGCGCTTCAACAGACCGCCGAAGGGCCGGCGGAACAGCGTGTGCTTGGCGAACCAGTGGCCATTCAGGCGCAGGACGAACTTCACCGCGAGGAAGATCACGAAGTCCCAGTTGGAGGTGTGATGGGCGCCGATCACCACAAACTTGTCGAGGGGCGGCATGCGACCCTCGATACGCCAGCCCATCAGGCGCAGCACGCCGTGGCCGATCGCCTCGGCAAAGGGATTGCGAGGCAGGTAGTTACCGTACATAGGACAGACTTCTTTCTTGTTCTAGAAATGCTCGACGCCGAGTCTGGCGACTCGGCGGGGGATCAGCGTTGGCAGCGCGGACAATAGACACTGGCACGTTGGCCGAGACGTATTTCCCGCAGGGTCGAACCGCACTGCTTGCAGAACTCGCCTGCACGGCCGTAGACCCAGAGTTCCTGCTGGAAGTAGCCGGGCTTGCCGTCGCCGCCGACGAAGTCGCGCAGGGTGGTACCGCCGCATTCGATGGCCTGGGCGAGGATGCGTTTGATCTCCTCGGCCAGCTTCAGGTAACGCGCACGGGAAATGGAGCCGGCCTCGCGGCGGGGGTCGATGCCAGCGGCGAACAGCGCTTCGCTGGCGTAGATGTTGCCGACACCCACCACCACGGCGTTGTCCATGATAAAGGGCTTCACCGCCATGCTGCGGCTGCGGGAAAGCTGGAACAGGCGCTCGCCGTCGAACAGGTCGGTCAGCGGCTCGGGCCCCAGGTGGCGCAGCAGCTCGTGGTTCAGCGGATCATCGCTCCACAGCAGGGCGCCGAAACGGCGCGGATCGGTGTAGCGCAGGGCCATTCCCGATTCCAGCTCGATATCCACATGCTCATGCTTGGCCACGGCCAGCCCGGCCTCCACCAGGCGCAGGCTGCCGGACATGCCGAGGTGGCTGATCAGCGTGCCGGCTTCGGCCTGCAATAACAGGTACTTGGCGCGGCGTTCCACGTGCAGGATGCGCTGGCCGGACAGGCGCACGTCCAGGTCCTCGGGAATCGGCCAGCGCAGGCGGCGTTCACGCACGATCACCCGGCTGACGCGCTGGCCTTCGAGGAAGGGCGCGATGCCACGGCGGGTGGTTTCGACTTCAGGTAATTCAGGCATCGGTTTCTCGGTACTCAGCTCGCGCCAAGTTCACGAATGCTTTCCTTGAGGTTCTCGAAGTCGTACTCCGAGAGACCCACGTAGTCCAGTACCTGACCACGGATGCTCATCCACTCGTAGTCCTCGGCCTGGTTGCCCAGCACCAGGTGCGAAGCGCAGATGTGCTCGGCCATCTTGAGGATCGCCAGCAGGTTCTTGAGCTGGGCGTCACGGCCAGAGTCGTCGCTGAAGATGGACGAGGCGTTGTGGTGGTTGGCGATGGCCTCGCAGAGGTGCTCCGGCAGGCGCCAGGAGCGCGCAGTGAAGTAGCCGACCACCGCATGGTTGGTGTTCAGCAGGCGGTTCTCGGTATCCACCACTCGGCGTTCCGGGCCCGCGCTGGCGTAGGCCTCTTCCAGCACCGTCATGTAGTCGGGGAAGCGCTTGAGCATCAGCGGGATGCCGCAATTGTGGAACAGGCCGAGGGCGTAGGCCTCGTCGGCGGACTGGTAGCCGATGCGCTTGGCCAGGGTCAGGCAGGTCATGGCCACGTCCTGGGCGGTGTCCCAGAAGCGGTTCAGGGTGACGATGGTCTCGTCGCTCATCTCGCCCTTGATCGACTGCGCGTTGATCAGGTTGATCACCGTGTTGCAGCCCAGCAGGTTCACCGCCTGCTGGATCGAGGCGATGCGGTTGGTCAGGCCGAAGAACGGCGAATTGACGATCTTCAGCAGCGCACCGGAGAGGCCCGGGTCCTGGCTGATCAGGCGGGCGATGGACTTCAGGTCGGGGCTGGGCATGACCTGCTCCATTTGCAGGTCGACCATGATCTGCGGCTGCGGCGGCACACTGATGCCCTGCAGGACCTGACGGATCTGATCTGCGGAAAGTTCTTGAGCCATGGGGACGAGTGGGAAGTTTGACCGAATCGACAGTCTACCCGGTTGCCCCAATCACTTGCTCGGGATTTCCGGCCATTTTCCGACTGTCGTGCCAAGTGGCCGCCAGCGCCGCCGGGTGGCCTCCGGAGCAGGTATTGCCTGGGGTATAATCCCCGCCTTTTTTCCGGAGAGTGACACATGTCCCTGCCCAGCCTGCGCCTCAAAGCCAATGCCGATCGACGCCTGCGCGCCGGCCACCTGTGGGTCTACAGCAACGAAGTGGACGTGGTCGCCACCCCGCTGAACCTCTTCCAGCCCGGTGACCAGGCCATTCTCGAAGCCGCCGGCGGCAAGCCGCTGGGCGTGGTCGCCCTCTCCCCGAACAACCTGATCTGCGCGCGCCTGGTATCCCGTGACATCAAGCACACCCTGGATAAATCCCTGCTGGTGCACCGCATCAACGTCGCCCTGAGCCTGCGCGAGCGCCTCTTCGACAAGCCCTTCTACCGCCTGGTCTACGGCGACTCCGACCTGCTGCCGGGCCTGGTGGTGGACCGCTTCGGCGATCACCTGGTGGTGCAACTCGCCTCCGCCGCCATGGAGCGCAACAAGGACGCCGTTCTCGACGCCCTGGTGCAAGTGCTCAAACCCCGTGGCGTGCTCTGGAAGAACGACTCCAGCGCCCGTGACGCCGAAGGCCTGGAGCGTTACGTGGACACCGCATTCGGCGTGGTGCCGGAATGGGTCGCCCTGGAAGAGAACGGAGTGAAGTTCGAAGCCCCGGTGATGGAAGGCCAGAAGACCGGCTGGTTCTACGACCACCGCATGAACCGCGCGCGTCTGGCGCCCTACGTGAAGGGCAAGCGCGTGCTCGACCTGTTCAGCTACATCGGCGGCTGGGGCGTGCAGGCCGCGGCCTTCGGCGCCAGTGAAGTGTTCTGCGTCGACGCCTCCGGCTTCGCCCTGGACGGCGTGGAGCGCAACGCCACCCTCAACGGCGTGGCCGAGCAGGTCACCTGTGTGGAAGGCGATGTCTTCGAAGCCCTGAAAGAGCTGAAAGCTGCTGAAGAACGCTTCGACGTGGTTGTTGCCGACCCGCCGGCCTTCATCAAGCGCAAGAAGGACCTGAAGAACGGCGAAGCTGCCTACCGCCGCCTGAACGAGCAGGCCATGCGCCTCTTGAACAAGGACGGCATCCTGGTCAGCGCCTCCTGCTCCATGCACCTGCCGGAAGACGACCTGCAGAACATCCTGCTCAACAGCGCCCGCCACCTGGACCGCAACATCATCCTGCTGGAGCGCGGCGGCCAGGGTCCGGACCACCCGGTGCACCCGGCCATCAGCGAAACCCGCTACATCAAGAGCCTGACCTGCCGCCTGCTGCCCAACAGCTAAGCGCGCACCCCGTACTGCGGCATCCGGGCCGGCCCCAGCGCCGGCCCGACCGCCAGCCTTTCCCTGCCGGCCAGGCCCGGCGTAGAATCGGGCGATTCCTCGCCAACCATCCTCCGGCGGGCCAGTGAGCCCCGGCCGAGCGAGCGGTGACCCCGCCCCGCCTTCCGGCCACCACCGACCGAACAGCCATCTGCTGTTTGCATCCGGTACGTTGCGCGCTCACGATGAGACTCTTATCGATACCTGATTAGCCGCAGGAAACCGTCATGCCCGATTACCGCTCGAAAACCTCCACCCACGGTCGCAACATGGCCGGCGCCCGTGCCCTGTGGCGCGCCACCGGGATGAAGGACGAGGACTTCAAGAAGCCGATCATCGCCATCGCCAACTCCTTCACCCAGTTCGTGCCCGGCCACGTGCACCTGAAGGATCTGGGCCAGCTGGTCGCCCGCGAGATCGAGAAGCACGGCGGCGTGGCCAAGGAATTCAACACCATTGCCGTGGACGACGGCATCGCCATGGGCCATGACGGCATGCTCTATTCCCTGCCGAGCCGCGAGATCATCGCCGACTCCGTGGAATACATGGTCAACGCCCACTGCGCCGACGCCATCGTCTGCATCTCCAACTGCGACAAGATCACCCCCGGCATGCTGATGGCCGCCCTGCGCCTGAACATCCCGGTGGTCTTCGTCTCCGGTGGCCCGATGGAAGCCGGCAAGACCAAGCTGGCCAACCACGGCCTGGACCTGGTCGACGCCATGGTGGTTGCCGCCGACGACTCCTGCTCCGACGAAAAAGTCGCCGAGTACGAGCGCAGCGCCTGCCCCACCTGCGGTTCCTGCTCCGGCATGTTCACCGCCAACTCGATGAACTGCCTGACCGAAGCCCTCGGCCTGTCCCTGCCGGGCAACGGCTCCACCCTGGCCACCCACGCCGACCGCGAGCAGCTGTTCCTGCGCGCCGGCCGCCTGGCTGTCGAGCTGTGCCAGCGCTACTACGGCGAAGGCGACGATTCCGTCCTGCCGCGCAACATCGCCAACTTCAAGGCGTTCGAGAACGCCATGACCCTGGACATCGCCATGGGCGGTTCCACCAACACCATCCTGCACCTGCTGGCCGCCGCCCAGGAGGGCGAGGTGGCGTTCGACCTGCGTGACATCGACCGTCTGTCCCGCAAGGTCCCGCAGCTGTGCAAGGTGGCGCCGAACATCCAGAAGTACCACATGGAAGACGTGCACCGCGCTGGTGGCATCTTCTCCATCCTCGGTGAACTGGCCCGTGGCGGCCTGCTGCACACAGACGTCGCCACCGTGCACAGTCCGAGCATGGCCGACGCCATCGCCCAGTGGGACATCACCCAGACCAATGACGAAGCCGTCCACACCTTCTTCAAGGCGGGCCCGGCCGGCATCCCCACCCAGGTTGCGTTCAGCCAGTCCACTCGTTGGGACACCCTGGACGACGACCGCGCCGAAGGCTGCATCCGCAGCGTCGAGCACGCCTATTCCCAGGAAGGCGGTCTGGCCGTGCTTTACGGCAACATCGCCCTTGATGGCTGCGTGGTGAAAACCGCTGGCGTGGATGAGTCGATCCACGTCTTCGAAGGCACCGCGAAGATCTTCGAAAGCCAGGACAGCGCCGTGAAAGGCATCCTCGCCGACGAAGTGAAGGCCGGCGACATCGTGATCATCCGCTACGAAGGCCCGAAAGGCGGCCCGGGCATGCAGGAAATGCTGTACCCGACCAGCTACCTGAAGTCCAAGGGCCTGGGCAAGCAGTGCGCCCTGCTCACCGACGGCCGCTTCTCCGGCGGCACCTCGGGCCTGTCCATCGGCCACGCCTCGCCGGAAGCCGCTGCTGGTGGCGCCATCGGCCTGGTACAGGACGGCGACAAGGTGCTGATCGACATCCCCAACCGCAGCATCAACCTGCTGGTTTCGGACGAAGAACTGGCCGCCCGCCGCGTGGAACAGGACAAGAAAGGCTGGAAGCCGGTGGCGCCGCGCGCGCGCAAGGTGACCACCGCCCTGAAGGCCTACGCCCTGCTCGCCACCAGCGCCGACAAGGGCGCGGTACGCGACAAGTCGATGCTCGAAGGCTGATCGCCCTGATCGACAGAAAGCCCGGCCCTTGCCGGGCTTTCTGCTTTCTTGTGGGAGCGAATTCATTCGCGATGCCCCAAAGGACGAGCCTTCGGCCCGTTTCGCGATTGAAATCGCTCCTACAGGTTCGCGTTCGACAGGTATCGCTTCGCCCAACCCATCCTACGCAGTAGAATCGCCGCTTTTTTGCGGTCGATCGCCATGACTTCACTGGAAAAGCCCCCTGTCCCCGAGGCTCGAAACGAGCTGCTCTACGGCCTGGAAGACAAGCCGCGTCCGCTGGCCGCCCTGCTGGCTGCGCTACAGCACTTGCTGGCCATCATCGTCCCCATCGTCACCCCCGGCCTCTTGATCTGCCAGGCGCTGGGCGTCTCGGCGCGGGATACCAACCTGATCGTCTCCATGTCCCTGGTGGTCTCCGGCATCGCCACCTACGTGCAGTGCAAGCGCTTCGGGCCGTTTGGCGCCGGGCTGCTGATCGTGCAGGGCACCAGCTTCAACTTCGTCGGCCCGCTGATCGCCGGCGGCGCGCTGATGGTCAAGCAGGGCTCGCCGGTCGAAGCGGTGATGGCGGCCATCTTCGGTGTGGTGATGGCCGGCGCTTTCGTTGAGATGGGCATCTCCCGCGTACTGCCCTTCGTCAAACGCCTGATCAATCCGCTGGTGACCGGCATCGTGGTGCTGATGATCGGCCTGACCCTGATCAAGGTCGGTCTGATCAGCATGGGCGGCGGTTTCGGCGCCATGGCCAACGGCACATTCGCCAACGGTGAGAACCTGCTGCTGTCCGGCACCGTGCTGGGTGTGATCCTGCTGCTCAACCGCATCCCGCTGGTATGGATGCGCAGTTGCGCCATCGTCATCGCCCTGCTCGCAGGCTACGCCCTGGCCGCGTGGCTCGGCCGCCTCGACTTCAGCGGCCTGCACGACGCGCCGCTGGTACAGGTGCCGGTTCCGCTGCACTTCGGCCTGGGCTTTTCCTGGTCTCTGTTCGTGCCGATGCTGGTGATCTACCTGGTCACTTCGCTCGAAGCCATCGGCGACGTCACCGCCACCAGCAAGGTCTCGCGCCAGCCGGTGGAAGGCCCGCTGTGGATGCAGCGGATCAAGGGCGGCGTGCTGGTAAACGGTGCCAACTCCCTGCTGGCCGGCCTGTTCAACACCTTCCCCAGCTCGGTCTTCGCGCAGAACAACGGCGTGATCCAGCTGACCGGCATCGCCAGCCGCCATATCGGCCTGTGGCTCGCCCTGATGCTGGTGCTGCTGGGCCTGTTCCCGGCGGTAGCCGGCGTGCTGCAGGCCATTCCCGAGCCGGTACTGGGTGGCGCCGCCATGGTGATGTTCGGCGCAGTCGCAGCCTCGGGCATCAATATCCTGGCCGGCACCACCCTGGACCGCCGCGCGCTGCTGATCATCGCCGTGTCGCTGGCCCTGGGCCTGGGCGTGTCGCAGGTGCCGGAATTCCTCGCCCACATGCCGGCCGCCCTGCGCAACATCCTCGAATCCGGCGTCGCCACCGGCGGCCTCTGCGCCCTGTTGCTCAACTGGTTCCTGCCGGAATCCCGCTAAGTGGCAGAATGGGTCCCATCACTCGATGGGACCCAGCCATGACCTCCCTCCGAATCGGCCTGATCTCAGACACCCACGGCCTTCTCCGGCCCCAGGCCCTCGCGGCGCTTGAGGGGTGCGACCACATCCTCCATGCCGGCGACATCGGCAAACCCGAAATCCTCGACGCCCTGCGCCAACTGGCGCCGCTGACGGCTGTGCGCGGCAATAACGACGTGGACACCTGGACCGACGCTGTACGCGAGATCGAAGAGCTGTGGCTGGGAGAGACCGGGATCTACCTGGTGCACGACCAGGCGGATATCCCCACTGATTTGAAGGAGCGCGGATTCAGCGTCGTGGTCACGGGGCATTCCCACAAGCCGCTGATTACCGAGCGCGCCGGCCTGGTGCACGTGAATCCGGGCAGCGCCGGACCGCGGCGCTTCAAGCTGCCGGTGTCAGTGGGGGTTCTGCTGATAGAGAACGGCAGGGTAAAAGCGGAGCTGCTGGAGCTGGACCTGTAGGGGCGAATTTATTCGCCAAGGACTGCGCAGCAGACCCCCTACACGCCCACGGCAGCCCTTCGGACTGCTTGGCGAATGAATTCGCCCCCACAAAAAGCGTCCACAGCGCTGGAGTTCAGCGCTTTTCCCACACCTCGAAGGCGTAGGCCGGCGTGTCCGTCGTCGCCTCGTGCTCAATGCTGGAGGCCAGACGCCAATCCTGCTGCGACACTTCAGGGAAGAACGCATCGCCTTCCGGAGCCAGCTCCACGCGGGTCAGGTAGAGGCGGTCGGCCTGGGCAAGGCCCTGGGCATAGAGCTGGGCGCCGCCGATCAGCATCAGCTCCTCGGCTTCTTCTTCGCGCGCCCAGGCATCAGCGCGCTCGATGGCGGCTTCCAGGCTGGGGAAGACTTCCGCGCCTTCCAGCACCAACCCTTCCTGGCGACTGACCACCAGATTGAGCCGGCCCGGCAGCGGACGTCCCAGGGAGTCCCAGGTCTTGCGGCCCATGATGATCGGCTTGCCGAGGGTCATGGCCTTGAAGTGCTTGAGATCCGCCGGCAGGTGCCAGGGCAGTTGGTTGTCGCGACCGATCACGCGGTTCTGCGCGAGAGCGGCGATCAGGCAGAGGGGCAGGGTCTTTTTCATGGCGGCGAGAATACCGGCTGCCGCCCGGGAGAGAAAGCCAACGGAGGATGGGCGCAGGCGACGATCGAGAGACCCGTTTCGGCGTCCGACAGGCCCCCAGAGGCACACCGTTCGTCGTGAGGCTTTTTCCTGATCGACTGGTCAATAACCAGAAGTGCAGGAATTACAGAAATTTACTGGAGATAGCCGAAAAATAGCCCAAGAATCTGGCTCGAAAAATTGTATACAAAGCACTAGTCAATGGGCTGACTAATTGTCTACAGTTGCCGGCACAATAACAAAACCGAGAGCCCACCATGACAGTCCCATCCGCAAGTCCGTCTCCGGTGCAACGTCCGGAAGATGAAAACCTCGGCATTGGAGCCAACCTCGCCTACGGTCTGCAGCATGTGCTGACCATGTATGGCGGAATTGTCGCGGTACCCCTGATCATCGGCCAGGCTGCCGGGCTATCGCCCGCAGACATCGGCCTGTTGATCGCAGCCTCACTGTTCGCCGGTGGCCTGGCCACCCTGCTGCAAACCATCGGTCTCCCCTTCTTCGGCTGTCAGCTGCCCCTGGTGCAAGGCGTGTCCTTCGCTGGCGTGGCAACCATGATCGCCATCATCGGCAGTAACGGCGCCGGCGGCATTCCAGCCGTACTTGGCGCGGTAATCGCCGCCTCACTGATCGGCCTGCTGATCACCCCGATATTCTCGCGGATCACCAAGTTCTTCCCGCCGCTCGTGACCGGCATCGTGATCACCACCATCGGCCTCACCCTGATGCCCGTGGCGGCACGCTGGGCAATGGGCGGCAACAGCCAGTCGCCGGACTTCGGCAGCGTGGCCAACGTCAGCCTCGCCGCCTTCACCCTCGCCACCGTGCTGCTGCTGAGCAAGCTGGGCAGTGCCAGCATCTCGCGCCTGTCGATCCTCCTGGCGATGGTCATCGGCACCGTGACTGCGGTGTTCTTCGGCATGGCGGATTTCTCCAAGGTGCTCGAAGGCCCGCTGGTGGCCCTGCCCACTCCGCTGCACTTCGGCATGCCGGAATTCCACATCGCGGCGATCCTGTCGATGCTGATCGTGATCATCGTGACCCTGGTGGAAACCTCGGCGGACATCCTCGCCGTCGGTGAAATCATCGGCACCAAGGTGGACTCCAAGCGCCTCGGCAACGGCCTGCGTGCCGACATGATTTCCAGCTCCGTGGCTCCCCTGTTCGGTTCCTTCACCCAGAGCGCCTTCGCCCAGAACGTCGGCCTGGTGGCCGTGACCGGCGTGAAGAGCCGCTATGTGGTAGCCACCGCCGGCCTGATCCTGGTCACCCTCGGCCTGCTGCCGGTGATGGGTCGCCTGATTGCCGCGGTCCCCACCTCGGTACTGGGCGGCGCAGGCGTGGTGCTCTTCGGCACCGTGGCCGCCTCCGGCATCCGCACCCTGGCGCAAGTCGACTACCGCAACAACATGAACCTGATCATCGTCGCCACCTCCATCGGCTTCGGCATGATCCCGATCGCGGCGCCGACCTTCTACCACCACTTCCCCGCCTGGTTCGAAACCATCTTCCACTCCGGCATCAGCTCGGCCGCGATCATGGCCATCCTGCTGAACCTGATCTTCAACCACCTGAAGGCCGGCAACTCGGACCAGCAGTCGGTGTTCGTCGCCGCCAGCGAGCGCACCCTGCGCTACCAGGACATCGCCGCCTTGAACGAGGGCGACTATTTCCGCGACGGCAAGCTGTACGACTGCGACGGCAACGAAGTGAAAGTGGTGTCCGAACATGACGACCACCACGGCGCGCCATCAACACCCCGGGTGAAGGTGGCGGCCAGCTCCCACAGCCACTGACAGATGAAGGCCGGCGCCCAGCGCCGGCCTTCTCTTTTGATGATGGTCCCGCCTCGAGCGGTTATTCTCAGAGCTCACCCTTGGCCAAGAAGCCCTTCGTGAGCGAACCCAATCCAGCCGCCCTCCCTCCCCTTTCCGCCCTCGACCAGCTCTGGCTGACCGAGGCCATCCGCCTGCGCGAAGAACACGCCGGCCCCCTCGACGACGCAGAAGCCAACCGCCGTGCCAATGCCGCCGGTGGCGACCTGGCGCAGCGCATTCAGGCTCGTGCCCTCTGGCTGGCCCAGCGCGACGGTCAACTGCAGGCCCTCCACCACTGGCGCCAAGGCGCGCGGCTCGCCGGCCTGCTGCTGATGGTGCTGGCTTTGGTCAGCGGATCCGGGCTCGCCATCGCGGCGCTGGGCAACGGCGAACGCCCGGTCAACCTGTTCTGGGCCCTGGGCAGCCTGCTCGGCTTGCACCTGCTGATGTTGCTGGGCTGGGCCCTGTCGTTCTGCCTCGGCAGCAGCACCAGCGTGCTCGGACGGCTCTGGCTCTGGCTCAGCGGCAAACTGGCCCGCGATGCCCAGGCCGCACACCTGGCACCCGCCCTGCTCCTGCTGCTCCAACGCCAGGGGCTGACCCGCTGGGGCCTGGGCGCACTGGTCCACGGCGCCTGGCTGCTGACCCTGGGCAGCGCGCTCATGGTCCTCCTGCTGTTGCTCGCCACTCGCCGCTACGGCTTCGTCTGGGAAACCACCATCCTCGGCAGCGAAACCTTCGTCGTGCTCATCCGGGCCCTGGGCGCCCTGCCCAGCGTGCTTGGTTTCAGCCTGCCCGATGCCGAGACCATCCGCGCCAGCAGCAACGTGCTGGCAGAAGAAGGCGCGCGCCAGGCGTGGTCCGGCTGGCTGCTCGGGGTCACCTTCACTTACGGTCTGCTGCCGCGACTGTTGCTGGGATTGTTCTGCTTCTGGCGCTGGTCACAAGGCCGCGCGCGCCTTCGGCTGGACCTCGGCCTGCCCGGCTACGGCCTGCTGCGCGAACGCCTGCAACCAGCGAGCGAACGCCTGGGTGTCTGCGACGCCGCCCCGGCCGAACTGGTCGAACCTCAATCCGGCAACCTGGATGGCGCCAGCCAGGGCGCCCTGCTGGTGGCCATCGAACTGGACGACCGCCGCCCCTGGCCGCCCGCGCTGCCCAAGGGCGTCGGCGATGCCGGCGTGCTGGACAGCCGTGAGCAGCGCCAGCGCCTGCTGGATCAACTCAGCCGCTTTCCCCCGGAGCGCCTGGCGGTGGCCTGCGACCCCCGCCGCTCGCCGGACCGAGGAACCCTGGCATTGATCGGCGAACTGGCGCGCAGCGCAGGCCGGACCCGCATCTGGCTGCTGCCTCCGCCGTCCGGCGAATCCCTCGATAGCCAGCGCCTGGAAGACTGGCATCAGGCCCTCGACCGCTTGGCCCTGCCCCACGCCCAGGGCGCTCCCATGACCTGGCTGGAGACCGGCCATGACTAAGCCGTTGAAGCTGGCCGTGGTCGGCCATACCAACGTCGGCAAGACCTCCCTGCTGCGCACCTTGCTGCGCGACCGTGCCTTCGGCGAGGTATCCCACCGCCCCAGCACCACCCGCCATGTGGAAGGCGCGCGACTGTCGGTGGACGGCCAGCCGCTGCTGGAGCTCTACGACACGCCCGGCCTGGAAGACGCCATCGCATTGCTGGATCACCTGGAGCGACTGGACCGCCCCGGCGAACGGCTCGACGGCCCCGCGCGCCTGGCCCGTTTTCTCGACGGTAGCGAGGCGCGCCAGCGCTTCGAGCAGGAGGCCAAGGTATTGCGCCAGTTGCTGGCCTCCGATGCCGGGCTCTACGTGATCGATGCTCGCGAACCGGTCCTGGCCAAGTACCGCGACGAGCTGGCGGTGCTGGCCATGTGTGGCCGCCCCCTGCTGCCGGTGCTGAACTTCGTCGCCAGCGAAAACCACCGTGAGGCCGATTGGCGCGAGGCACTGGCCCGCCTGGGCCTGCATGCACTAGTGCGCTTCGACAGCGTGGCGCCACCGCTGGACGGCGAGCAGCGTCTCTACGACAGCCTGGCACTGCTGCTGGAGCGCGCCCGTCCGCAGTTGCAGCGGTTGGTGGACGATCATCAGGCGCAAAGGCGCCTGCGCCTGGACGCCGGGAGCCGCCTGATTGCCGAACTGCTGCTGGACGTGGCCGCCTGCCGGCGCAGCGTACCCGCCCAGGAGGCCGCCGTGCTGGCAGCCACCGAGACCCTGCGCCAGCAGGTGCGCCAGCGCGAGCAGCGCTGCGTGGAAGCCCTGCTGCGGCTCTACGCCTTCGGTCAGGCAGATGCTTCTGCCAGCGACCTGCCGCTGCTGGGCGGGCGCTGGGGCGATGACCTGTTCAATCCGGAAACCCTCAAGCAACTGGGCGTACGCCTGGGTGGCGGCATGGCGGCGGGCGCGGCGGCCGGCGCCGGCGTCGACCTGCTGGTGGGCGGCGTCACCCTCGGTGCCGCAGCGGCCCTTGGCGCCATCGCCGGTGGCGCCTGGCAGACCGTCGGCCACTACGGCGAGCGCCTGCTGGGCAAGATCAAGGGACAGCGCGAGCTGACCGTGGACGATGCCATCCTGCGCCTGCTGGCCTTGCGTCAGCGCCAATTGCTGCAGGCGCTGGACGCTCGCGGCCACGCCGCCTTCGAGGCGGTACGCATCGATACGCCGGAAGAGAAGCAGTGGCGGGAAGGCAAGTTGCCCGCCGTACTGGGCAAGACCCGAGCCCACCCGGAATGGTCGTCGCTGAATCCCGATGCGGAACTGGAACAGGCCGAACGCCAGGGGCAGGTAGCGACCCTGGCCACTGGTCTCATGCCCTGATCACATACCGGCGGCAAGGACTTACCGAAAACTTTCCGCTCCCGTAGGATTGGCCCGCCGCTCCAACAGGGCCGACCGTCTGAATGCACGGCGCCGGCAAGGGGCCAGATTCCACGCCCCAGCGCGCCCGACACAAAAACAAGAACCGGGAGAGATGGATGATGCGCAAGTTGTTGATGCTGTTCTGCCTGCTGAGCCCGTTGGCCTGGGGTAGTGAGCAGGATGCCCGGCATCTGGGGGAGCTGAGCAGCCATAGCCGCCTGCTCTGCGCCAGTGCCATGGTCTACTTCAATCCAGAGGAGCGCGAGCCCGATCCCCGCGCCCTGAAGGCGACCTTCTACCACCTCAACACCCTGAACCGGCTCATCGTCCAGCTCGGCAATCCGGAATCGCTGCAGCGCCCGGCGCGGGCCATGGAAAAGCTGTTCAATACTCTCGACGGCCTGCCGCGCGATCAGGCGTCCCGCTTCCCGGAACTCGTAGGCCAATTGCTGGAGCAGGAACGGAGCCTGGAGCAAGCCGCCCAAACGCTCTCCGCAAGCATGAAGCAGGACCCGGCCGCCGATCCTGGAGCGCCGTTCAACGCCCAGAGCCAGGCGCTGGCCAGCGTGCTGCTGGACTATCAGCTCCGCGCCTACCCCTTGCCCAACAAGCTGGATTTCGCCCTGCCCGAAGCGCAGGCGGCCGGCCTGGATGCCGACATCGAACAGCGCTTCGACCAGTTGCTCACGGGCCATCCGGAACACGCCGACGTGCTGGGCAAGGCCCGGACCAACTACCGCTTCGTGCGCGCCCAGCTCCAGCAAGGCGGGGGCCGCACCCACGGCGGCGCCGAGTTCTATCTCAGCCGCGCGGCCGACGACCTCGACGAACTGGCCGCTACCCTGAACTAACCAGCGACCTGCACCAACCGGGCTGCCGCCGGACTGTTCCCGACGCAGCTCGGGGCCCCTGGATCAGCGGCCGCCGGCTTCGATCAGGATGCGATCGGCTGCGCACTCGCTGCGGTCGCGCGCGCGGCTGGCGGCGAACTGGCCATCGACCACGCCCACCAGGTTGTCGGCCTGCTTCAGTTCGCGAGGCAGCGAGACGCGGATTTCCTGCAGGTACTTGCCGCTACAGATCAGCAGGAAGTTGTTCTGCGCATCACGACTGCCGAAATCCTCTTCCACCTTCTGGTAGAACGCCCGCCTCGAAATGGCGCCGCCGATATTGGCCACGATGTACTGCCCGGCCTTCGACTCGTCCAACTGCCGCACCAGATCCACGGCACGGCGGAAGTAGGCATCGTCATCCATCTGGGTCTGGCAGACGCCGTGCTTGTCCCACTGGTAGCGGCCAAAACTGGTGCCGTAGCGGAAGTTCGGCATCCACGGACGGACATAGGCCAGGGTTTCGGCACTGAGCGTCAGCCCCGGCCCATCGCAATGCCCGTAGCTCTTGCCGCAGGACTGGCGATTCGGCCAGAGGCCATGCAGGGTCAGGTGGGAAATCTGCAACTCGCCCGACTCCAGGCCCTCGCATTCAGGCTTCGCGCCTTTATATGAGGCGTGTTCGCAAAAGCCCGGCTGCCAGGTGGCGGCCAGCACGTAGCCGTCGTGCTGGTCCGGTCGGCTGCAGATATCGCCAGCGTCCGCAGGCTGGCCTGACTTTGCGGTATTGAACGCCAATCCCTCGACCGTCCCGCATCCGGCGGATACCCAACGCAGCGGCGTCGCGCTGCTGGGCATGCGGACGCGCAGCCAGTCGTAGTCGCGCTTGTTCACCTCCACCACTTCATAGCGCTGGCCCGGCTGGACTTCGAGTCCGTCGGGATTGCTCTGCTTGCGGATGGACTGGAAGGCCTCGCAGCGCTGGCTGGCGACGAAGCTGCCCTGGGCGGGCTCGGCCCAGGCGGCGAAGGACGGCCAGAGGCCGAAAAGCCCCGTGAGCAGGGCTGCAAGCGGGGCTTTCATGGTGACTCCTGTCAGGGAATGGCCGGGGCTGGAGGTGCCCCGGCGCGGCAGGTCAGACGGCGACCGGGGCCTTGATGTGCGGGTGCGACTGGTAGCCCACCAATTCGAAGTCTTCGAACGTGAAGGCGAACAGGTCCTTCACTTGCGGGTTGAGCTTCATGGTCGGCAGCGGCAGCGGCTCGCGGGTGAGCTGCAGGTCGGTCTGCTCGATGTGGTTGGCGTAAAGGTGGCAGTCACCACCGGTCCAGATGAACTCGCCGGGCTCCAGATCGCAGACCTGGGCGACCATCAGGGTCAGCAGGGCGTAGCTGGCAATGTTGAAGGGCACGCCGAGGAAGATGTCGGCCGAGCGCTGGTACAGCTGGCAGCTCAGCTTGCCGTCAGCCACGTAGAACTGGAACAGCGCGTGGCACGGCGGCAGGGCCATCTCGTCTACCAGGGCCGGGTTCCAGGCGGAGACGATCAGCCGGCGCGAGTCCGGGTTCTTCTTGATCATTTCCACGACCTTGGTGATCTGGTCGATGGACTCGCCATTGGGCGCCGGCCAGGAGCGCCACTGGTAGCCGTAGACCGGCCCGAGGTTGCCCTCTTCGTCGGCCCATTCGTCCCAGATGGAGACGCCGTTGTCCTTCAGGTACTTGATGTTGGTGTCGCCCTGGAGGAACCACAGCAGCTCATGGACGATGGACTTCAGGTGGCACTTCTTGGTGGTGACCAGAGGGAAGCCCTCGGCCAGGTCGAAGCGCATCTGATGGCCGAACACGCTGTAGGTGCCGGTACCGGTGCGGTCGCTCTTGAAGGTGCCGGTCTCGCGCACGCGGCGCATCAGGTCGAGATACTGTTTCATCAGGCGACTCCTTGGGCGGACTGGCGGCGGTGGGCCCAGACAATCAGGAAGATGCCGCCGATGATCATCGGCAGGCAGAGAATCTGACCCATGGTCAACCAGCCGAAGGCCAGGTAACCGAGCTGGGCGTCAGGGACTCGGACGAACTCCACCGTGAAGCGGAAGATGCCGTAAAACAGCGCGAACATGCCGGAAACCGCCATGGTCGGGCGCGGTTTGCGCGAGTAGAACCAGAGGATGGCGAACAGTGCCACCCCTTCCAGGGCGAACTGGTAAAGCTGCGACGGGTGACGCGGCAGCTGGGCCGGATCGGTGGGGAAGATCATCGCCCAGGGCAGGTCGGTGGCCTTGCCCCAGAGCTCGGCGTTGATGAAGTTGCCGATGCGGCCGGCGCCCAGGCCAATCGGCACCAGGGGGGCGATGAAGTCCATCAGCTGGAAGAAGCTCTTGTTGTTGCGCTTGCCGAACCAGAGGGTGGCCAGCATCACGCCGATCAGGCCGCCGTGGAAGGACATGCCGCCCTTCCAGACTTCGAAGATCAGCAGCGGATTGGCGATGTACGCCGACAGATCGTAGAAAAGCACGTAACCGAGGCGGCCACCGGCGATCACGCCAAGGGCGACCCAGAACACCAGGTCGGAGAGTTTTTCCTTGGTCCAGGTCGGGTCGAAGGCGTTCAGCCGGCGCGAAGCCAGCCACCAGGCGCCACCGATGCCGATGAGGTACATCAGGCCGTACCAGTGGATCTTGAGAGGACCGATAGCCAGGGCTACCGGGTCGATCTGGGGATAAGCCAGCATTACAGCTCCTTAGATCAGGAAGTTCAGGCCCACTGACAGCAGCAGCAGGGCGAACAGGCGCTTCAGCAGGCGCGGCGACAGCCGATGGGCCAGGCGCGCACCGAAACGGGCGAACAACATGCTGGTGGCGGCAATGCCGACCAGCGCCGGAAGGTAGATGAACCCGATGCTGTAGGGCGGCAGGCCGGGGTTGTTCCAGCCCAGCGCCATGAAGGACAGCGCACTGGCCGCGGCGATCGGCAGCCCACAGGCGGCTGACGTGGCGACGGCCTGCTGGATGGGGACGCTGCGCCAGGTCAGGAAAGGCACGGTCAGCGAACCGCCACCGATGCCGAAGATGGCCGACGCCCAGCCGATCACCCCGCCTGCCAGGGTCAGCCCGGACTTGCCCGGAACCTCGTGACTGGCCTTGGGCTTCAGCTCCAGGCCCATCTGTATCGCTACCAGTATGGCGAATACGCCGATGATCTTCTGCAGCATCGGCCCCTGGATGGCCGCAGCCGTCATGGAACCGAAGCCGGAGCCGATAAGGATACCGACGGCCATCCAGACGAAGACCGGCCAGCGCACCGCACCTTTGCGATGATGCTCGCGCACCGAATTGATCGAGGTGAAGATGATGGTGGCCAGGGAAGTTCCCACCGCCAGGTGAGTGAGGATGCCTGGATCGAACCCCTGGGCGGTGAAGCTGAACACCAGCACCGGCACGATGATCATGCCGCCGCCGACGCCAAACAGCCCGGCCAGCACTCCCGCGCAGGCGCCGAGCACCAGGTAGAGCACGAATTCCATGGACACCCCCGAAAACAAAGCGGCATGTTAACGGAAGGCCGATTCACGCTCCACCCGCGGGATGTGGAGTCCTGACGGACGCAGCCGATAACCCGGAAGAAAACTTTTGCCGCTGATGTAGTTTTCCTACCGACTGCTACACTCCGGCTCATAACAAGGAGACGACTCCATGTGCCTGATCGTATTCGCATGGCGCCCCGGACACGAAGTCCCGCTGGTGCTCGCTGCTAACCGCGATGAATTCTACGCACGTCCCACCCTCCCCATGGCGAAATGGGAAGACGCACCCGGCGTAATCGCCGGACGCGATCTGGAAGCCGGAGGTACCTGGCTCGGCGCCGGGCCCAAGGGCCGATTCGCCGCCCTCACCAATATCCGCGACCCTCGAACGCCCCCGGTCGGCCGCACCCGTGGCGAGCTCTGCGTGCAGTTCCTGCGTGGAACCATGGGGCCGGGCGAGTTCCTCGAAGATGCCCTGCGCCGGGCCGGTGATTATTCGGGCTTCAACCTGCTGGTGGGCGACGACCGCGAACTGTGGTTCCTCAACCCCCGCACTGGCGGACCGATCAACCTTCAGCCGGGTATCTATGGCGTGTCCAACGCCGACCTGGATACACCCTGGCCCAAGGTCGAGCGCGGCAAGGCAGCCATTGCCGAATGCCTGGAACCGGCGTCCACCGACGCCCTGCTCAATCTGCTGCATGACCCGGAGGTTGCGCCGGACCACATCCTCCCGGACACCGGCGTGGGGCTGAACACCGAGCGCATGCTCTCCAGCGTGTTCATCGCCACCCGCACCTACGGCACCCGCGCCAGCTCGGCGCTGGTCGTCCGCGCGGACGGCAGCCGCGAGTTGGTGGAGCGCAGCTACGGCCCCTATGGCGCCAAGCTGGGGGATGTGCGGATGGAGCTGAAGGACTAGCCCGGGCACCCTGTAGGAGCGATTTCAATCGCGAATGAATTCGCTCCCACAAGACAAGTTTCCTAGCGCCCTGAAACGACAAAGGCCACCCGAAGGTGGCCTTTGTCTTTTGCAGCGCTGGATCAGGCAGCCTGGGTGGAGGCCGGCTTCCAGCTGGAGGAAGCGGCTTCCTCGGCCATGGTTTCCATCGCCTGCTGGATGGCCCGCTTGCGGCGCTCCTCGGCCTGGCGAGAGAAGAACCAGGCGAAGAAGGTGAACAGCGAGACGGTCAGCAGGATCAGGCTGGCCACGGCGTTGATCTCCGGCTTCACGCCCAGACGCACGGCGGAGAAGACCTCCATCGGCAGGGTGGTGGAACCGGGACCGGACACGAAGCTCGCCAGCACCAGGTCGTCCAGGGACAGGGCGAAGGACATCATGCCGCCCGCCGCCAGGGACGGCGCGATCATCGGGATGGTGATCAGGATGAACACCTTCCACGGACGCGCGCCCAGGTCCATTGCCGCTTCTTCGATGGACAGGTCCAGTTCACGCAGGCGCGCCGACACCACGATGGCCACATAGGCCGAGCAGAAGGTGGTGTGGGCGATCCAGATGGTGACGATGCCACGCTCCTGGGGCCAGCCGATCAATTGCGCCATGGCCACGAAGAGCAGCAGCAGCGACAGACCGGTGATCACCTCCGGCATAACCAGCGGCGCGGTGACCATGCCACCGAACATGGTGCGGCCACGGAAGCGCGGGATGCGGGTCAGCACGAAGGCAGCCAGGGTACCCAGGGCAACGGCAGCGACCGCGGTATAGAGGGCAATCTCCAGGGAACGGCCCACCGAGTTCATCAGCTGGGTGTTGTCCAGGAGGCCCACGTACCACTTCACCGACCAGCCGCCCCAGACGGTCACCAGCTTGGAGGCGTTGAAGGAGTAGATGACCAGGATGATCATCGGCAGGTAGATGAACAGCAGACCTACCCACAGCATCACGGTGGAGAAACTGAAGCGCTTCATACCTTGCCCTCCAGTTCTTTGGCCTGGTTACGGTTGAACAGGATGATGGGGACGATCAGGATCGCCAGCATCACCACCGCCAGGGCGGATGCCACCGGCCAGTCGCGGTTGTTGAAGAACTCCTGCCACAGCACCTTGCCGATCATCAGGGTCTCCGGGCCGCCGAGCAGTTCCGGGATCACGAACTCACCCACCACCGGGATGAACACCAGCATGGAGCCGGCGATGATGCCGTTCTTCGACAGCGGCACGGTGATTTTCCAGAAGCTGTTGAACGTGCTCGAACCGAGGTCCGACGCAGCCTCCAGCAGACTCGGGTCATGCTTCACCAGGTTGGCGTAGAGCGGCAGGATCATGAACGGCAGGTACGAATAGACAACGCCGATGTAGACCGCCAGGTTGGTGTTGAGGATCTGCAGCGGCTCGTCGATCAGACCGATGCCCATCAGGAAGCTGTTGAGCAGGCCGTTGTTGCTGAGGATGCCCATCCAGGCGTAGACGCGGATCAGGATCGCCGTCCAGGTCGGCATCATGATCAGCAGCAGCAGCACGGTCTGCGCTTCCTTGCTGGCACGGGCGATGGCGTAGGCCATCGGGTAGCCGATCAGCAGGCACATCAGGGTGCTGAAGAAGGCGATCTTCAGCGAGCCCAGATAGGCCGCCAGGTACAGCTCGTCCTCGTTGAGTATCAGGTAGTTACCCAGGTTGAGGATGAGTTGCAGCTGGTTGTCCGCCCAGGTGTAGATCTCCGTGTACGGCGGGATCGCCACGTCGGCTTCGGCAAAGCTGATCTTCAGCACGATGGCGAAGGGCAGCATGAAGAACAGGAACAGCCAGAAGAACGGTATCCCGATGACGAGATGCCGGCCGGTCGGCAGCAGGTTACTCAGTTTGGGAATTCTCATGACCGCAGTACCACGCCGCTGTCGTCTTCCCACCAGACGTACACTTCGTCATCCCAGGTCGGACGCGTGCCACGGCGCTCGGCGTTGGCGACGAAGGACTGGACGATGGAGCCGTTTGGCAGCTTGACGTAGAACACCGAGTGACCGCCCAGGTAGGCGATGTCGTGGATCCGGCCGCGCGACCAGTTGTACTCGCAGGTGGGCTGCTCGGTGGTCACCAGCAGCTTCTCCGGACGCAGGGCGTAGGTGATGCGCTTGTCCTGCAGGGAGGTGGTCACGCCGTGGCCGACGTAGATCGGGCGCTCCAGTTGCGGGCAGGCGATCAGCGCATGGGCCTCGTAGTCTTCCACCACTTCGCCGTCGAAGATGTTGACGTTGCCGATGAACTCGCACACCAGGCGGCTGATGGGGGTCTCGTAGATGTCCACAGGGCTACCGATCTGCTCGATGCAGCCCAGGTGCATGATGGCGATGCGCTGGGCCATGGTCATGGCCTCTTCCTGATCGTGGGTCACCATCACGCAGGTCACGCCCACGCGCTCGATGATCTCCACCAGTTCCAGTTGCATCTGCGAGCGCAGCTTCTTGTCCAGGGCGCCCATGGGTTCGTCGAGCAGCAGCAGCTTCGGACGCTTGGCCAGCGAGCGGGCCAGGGCCACGCGCTGGCGCTGGCCGCCGGACAACTGGTGCGGCTTGCGCTTGGCGTACTGGGTCATCTGCACGAGCTTGAGCATCTCGTTGACGCGCGCATCGATCTCGGCAGCCGGAAGCCTGTCCTGTTTAAGTCCGAAGGCGATGTTCTGCGCAACAGTCATATGCGGGAAGAGCGCATAGGACTGGAACATCATGTTGATCGGGCGCTCGTAGGGTGGCATGTCGGTAATGTCCACGCCGTCGAGCATGATGCGCCCTTCGGTCGGCCGTTCGAAGCCGGCGAGCATGCGAAGGAGAGTTGATTTACCCGAACCGGAGCCGCCGAGCAGGGCGAAGATCTCACCCTTGTTGATGGTCAGCGAAACATCGTCCACCGCCACCGTCTCGTCGAACTTCTTGGTCACCCGGTCGATCTTGACCAGCACCTCTTTGGGTTGCTGGCTGCCCTCAAGGGCTTTCTTGTAGGCACCGGAGGCTATTGCCATTACCACACTCCCAGAAATTACTACCCGACCACCGCGGCCGGGCGCGTTTATACAGCATGGGCACGAGACAGGCATCCTGCCTGGCCCGGCCGGATTGTCACCGACGGGTCCGCCACACCACGGGCCGCCGACGTTGCATTACTTGCCCGACTTGACCTTGGTCCAGCTGCGGGTCATCAGCCGCTGGACTTTCGGCGGCAATTCCGCCGACACATACAGCTTGTCCAGCACCGCTTGTGGCGGGTAGACGGACTCATCGGTGCGTACTTCCTGATTCATGAGCTCCCCAGCCTTCAGGTTGGGGTTGGCGTAGCCGACGTAATCGCTGACCTTGGCGATCACCTCGGGCTTGAGCAGATAGTTGATGAAGGCATGGGCTTGCTTGGCATTCGCCGCGTCGGCCGGAACGGCCAGCATGTCGAACCAGAGGTTGCCGCCCTCTTTCGGGATTGCGTAGGCGATCTCGACACCCTTGCCGGCTTCTTCGGCACGCGCGGCGGCCTGGAAGATGTCACCGGAGAAACCGGCGGCGACGCAGATGTCGCCATTGGCCAGGTCGCCGATGTACTTGGAAGAGTGGAAATAGGTGACGTAGGGGCGTACCGCCATCAGCTTCTCCTCGGCCTTCTTGTAGTCGTCCGGGTTGGTGCTGTTGGGGTCCAGGCCCATGTAATTGAGCACGGCGGGAATCATTTCATCCGCCGAGTCGAGGAAAGCCACGCCGCACTGGCTGAGCTTCTTGATGTTCTCGGGCTCGAAGATGGCCGACCAGGAGTCGATATGGTCGACGCCGAGCACAGCCTTGACCTTCTCCACGTTGTAACCGATGCCGTTGGTGCCCCAGAGGTAGGGAACGGCGTACTCATTGCCCGGGTCGTTGCGCTGGAGCTGCTTGAGCAGGTTGGGGTCCAGGTTCTGCCAGTTGGGCAGCTGGCTGCGGTCGAGTTTCTGGAACGCGCCCGCCTTGATCTGTTTGCCGAGGAAGTGGTTGGACGGCACGACCACGTCGTAACCGGTACGGCCCGCCAGCAACTTGCCTTCCAGGGTTTCGTTGGAGTCGAAGACGTCGTACACCGGCTTGATGCCGGTTTCCTTCTGGAAATCCGCCAGGGTGGTCTCGCCGATGTAGTCCGACCAGTTATAGATATGCACCGTCTGATCAGCCTGGGCCTGGGAAACCAGGGTCAGGGTTGCTGCTGCAGTGATCATCATCTTGCGGATGGGGAAGTGCACAGGTTCGTCCTCTTCTGTTATCCGGTGGTGCCGGAAGAAGCCCGGGTCATTCCAGCAACCAGGGCCAGTCAACTCGTGGTATCGCGCGGGGTGGTCCGGGCACCGGCGGGGATCTCCCCGCCGGGCACGGGAGCCGTGCTTACTTGCCCGACTTGATGGTGGTCCAGGTACGGGTCATGGCGCGCTGTACCTTGGCCGGCAGGTCCGGGAAGGCATAGAGCTTGGCCATGGTGTCCGCGGTCGGGTAGATGCCCGGGTCCTTGCGGATCGCCTCGTCAACCAGCGAAGTGGCAGCGGCGTTGCCGTTGGGGAACTGCACTTCGTTGGTGATCTCCGCCATGATTTCCGGCTTCATCAGGAAGTTCATGAAGGCATAGGCGGCATCCGGGTTGGCGGCATCGGCCGGGATCGCGACCATGTCGAAGAAGGTGCCAGCACCTTCCTTCGGAATGTTGTAAGCGACCTTCACGCCACCCTTGGCCTCTTCGGCGCGGGACTTGGCCTGGTACACGTCACCCGAGTAGCCCACCGCCACGCAGAGGTTGCCGTTGGCGAGGTCCGAGATGTACTTGGAGGAGTGGAAGTAGGTGATGTGCGGACGGATCTTGAGGAACAGCGCCTCGGCTTCCTTCAGCTGTTTCGGGTCCTGGCTCAGCGGATCGTGGCCCAGGTACTTCAGGGCGATCGGCAGGATCTCGGTCGGCGAGTCGAGGAAGGAAACGCCGCAGGACTTCAGCTTCTCGATGTTCTCCGGCTTGAACAGCAGGTCCCAGGAATCCACCGGAGCGTTGTCGCCCAGGACGGCCTTGACCTTGTCCGGGTTGTAGCCGATGCCGATGGAGCCCCACATGTAGGGGAAGGCGTACTGGTTGCCCGGATCGGACACTTCGACGGTCTTCAGCAGGTTGGTGTCCAGGTTCTTCCAGTTCGGCAGCTTGGACTTGTCCAGCGGCTGATAGACCTTGGCCTTGATCTGCTTGGCCAGGAAGTTGTTGGACGGCACGACGATGTCGTAACCGGACTTGCCGGCCAGGAGCTTGGCTTCGAGGGTTTCGTTGGAGTCGAAGACGTCGTAGACGACCTTGATGCCGGTTTCCTTGGTGAACTTCTCGACCGTATCCGGCGCGATGTAGTCCGACCAGTTGTAGACGTGCAGTACTTTGTCGTCAGCCTGGGCCATACCGGCCACGGCACCCGCCAGGGTCATGGCGAGCAGGGTCTTGCCGAAGGTTTTGATCATGCGGGTAGCTCCATTATTGTTGAAGTGTCCGAGTGGCGTCGTACCAAATACGCCACCACTCGGTGAGCCTGGCCAACGCACCGGCGAAGTCTGGCAAGTTAGAGGGCTTGCTTACAACAGGCGGCATCTCCAAATGCCACCCTCAAGCCCTCTTTTTCTTAGCCTTTTACTTCAGCCAGGGTGAGGTCCAGGCACTTGCGTGCCTTGGTCACCAATTCGTCGACTTCGTCTTTGCTGATCACCAGCGGCGGCGAGATGATCATGGTGTCACCCACCGCGCGCATGATCAGGCCGTTACGGAAGCAGTGCTCGCGGCACAGCATCCCTACACCACCGGCGAAACGCTCACGGGTCTGCTTGTTCTTGACCAGTTCCAGCGCCGCCACCATGCCGACACCGCGCGCCTCGCCAACCAACGGGTGGTCGGCCAGCTCCTGCCAGCGCTGCTGCAAATACGGTGCCGTTTCAGCCTTCACTTTCTCGACGATCTTCTCTTCGCGCAGGATGCGGATGTTCTCCAACGCCACCGCTGCCGCTACCGGATGACCAGAGTAGGTGAAGCCGTGGTAGAACTCCCCACCCTCATTCAGGGTATGGACGATCTCGTCGCGGACAATCACGCCGCCCATGGGGATGTAACCGGAGGTCAGGCCCTTGGCGATCGGCATCAGGTCCGGGGCGTTGCCGTAGTACTGGCTACCGAACCATTCGCCGGTACGGCCGAAGCCGCAGATCACTTCGTCGGCGATGAACAGGATGTCGTACTTGGCGAGGACTTCGCGGATCTTCGGCCAGTAGGTTTCCGGCGGAACGATCACGCCACCCGCACCCTGGATGGGCTCGGCGATGAAAGCAGCAACCTTGTCCTCGCCCACTTCGAGAATCTTCTTCTCCAGCTGCTCTGCCGCCCAGACGCCGAACTCGGCCGGCGCCATGTCGCCGCCCTCGCCGAACCAGTAAGGCTGGGCAATGTGTTCGATGCCGGGAATCGGCAGGTCACCCTGCTCATGCAGGGCCTTCATGCCGCCGAGGCTGACACCGGCCACGGTCGAGCCGTGGTAGCCGTTCCAGCGGCCGATGATGACTTTCTTCTGCGGCTGGCCTTTGATCGCCCAGTAGTGGCGGACCATGCGCAGCACGGTGTCGTTGGCTTCCGAGCCCGAACCGGTGAAGAACACATGGTTCATGCCTTCCGGTGCGATCTCGGCAATTGCCTTGGAGAGTTCCACCGCCGGCGGATGCGCGGTCTGGAAGAACAGGTTGTAGAAGGGCAGTTCACGCATCTGCCGGGTCGCCGCCTGGACCAGCTCCTCGCGGCCGTAGCCGACGTTGACGCACCACAGGCCGGCCATGCCATCGAGGATCTTGTTGCCTTCGCTATCCCAGATGTACACGCCTTCGGCCTTGGTGATGATCCGCGCACCCTTGGCGTTCAGCGCCTTGTAGTCGGTGAACGGCGGCAGATGGTGGTCACGACCGAGCGCTTGCCATTCAAGGGTCTTGGGGTTGGTCACTTGGCTATTCATTTCATTACCTCAGTAAACACGTATCTGGAGGGCCGGCCGAGGCGGCCGGCCTCCGTTCCGGATTAGACGGAGAGCAGCAGGAACTCACGCTCCCAGGAACTGATCACCCGTTTGAAGTTCTCGTGCTCGGCGCGCTTGACCGCCACGTAGGCCGTCACGAACTTGTCGCCCAGGTACTTCTCGATGTCGCGGCAGGCTTCCATCCGCTCCAGCGCTGCCTCGATGGTCAGCGGCAGGCGCAGGTTGCGGCGCTCGTAGCCACGGCCCTTGACCGGCGCGCTCGGTTTCACGCCTTCCACCATGCCGATGTAGCCGCACAGCAGGCTCGCGGCGATGGCCAGGTAAGGGTTGGCGTCGGCGCCAGCCAGACGGTTCTCCACACGGCGGTTCTGCGGACCGGCATCCGGTACGCGCAGGCCCACGGTGCGGTTTTCCTCGCCCCACTCGACGTTCACCGGCGCGGAGGTGTCCGGCAGGAAGCGGCGGAAGGAGTTCACGTTGGGTGCGAACAGCGGCAGCACTTCGGGGATGTACTTCTGCAGGCCGCCGATGTGGTGCAGGAACAGCTCGCTCATGGAACCGTCATCGTTGGAGAAGATGTTCTTCCCGGTATTGATGTCGATCACGCTCTGGTGCAGGTGCATGGCGCTGCCCGGCTCGTCGGTGATCGGCTTGGCCATGA
The DNA here is from genome assembly GCF_029873155.1 of Pseudomonas sp. BN515. NCBI lineage: Bacteria > Pseudomonadati > Pseudomonadota > Gammaproteobacteria > Pseudomonadales > Pseudomonadaceae > Pseudomonas > Pseudomonas sp. BN515. The sequence goes on from NZ_SSOH01000049.1 coordinate 123,896, forward strand.
AGGTCGCCGCCACGTTGTGCTTGAGCGCGGCCTCGCGCATGGTGCGCTTGAACACCAGGATCTGGTCCGCCAGCTCCAGGGCGTCGCCGTGACGGAAGTTGATTTCCATCTGCGCCGGACCTTCCTCGTGGATCAGGGTGTCGAGGTCCAGGTCCTGCATCTCGCACCAGTCGTACATATCCTCGAACAGCGGGTCGAATTCGTTCGCCGCATCGATGGAGAAGGACTGGCGACCGGTTTCCGGGCGGCCCGAGCGGCCCAGCGGAGCCTGCAGAGGGAAGTCCGGGTCGTCGCAACGCTTGGTCAGGTAGAACTCCATCTCCGGGGCGACGATGGGTTTCCAGCCTTTATCTGCGTACAGCTTGAGCACCTTCTTCAGGAGGTTGCGGGGCGACAGCTCGATGGGGTTGCCCTGCTTGTCGAAGGTGTCGTGGATCACCATGGCGGTGGGCTCGATGGCCCAAGGCACCAGGTACACGGCGCTCTCGTCCGGGCGGCAGAACATGTCGATGTCCGCCGGGTCGAGCAGCTCGTAATAGATGTCGTCCTCAACATAGTCGCCGGTCACGGTTTGCAGCAGCACGCTCTCGGGGAGGCGCATGCCCTTCTCGTCCAGGAACTTGTTGGTCGGCGAGATCTTACCGCGAGCAATGCCGGTAAGATCGCTGATCATGCATTCAACTTCGGTGATTTTGCGTTCTTTCAGCCAGCCTGTCAGCTGGTCGAGCTTGGTAGTCATAAAGACCTCAGGGTTGAGAGCTTCGCTAAGAGGCTTCTGCAGTTTCGTGCCGGACGCACCCATCGAGGCACCGGCCGCGCGATCAGTACAGTCCCAACTACGCGACACGGCAACTTCGCCGGTTTCCTGAAGAGTTCTCCCGCTCAGCGTTTCCCCGCCTTCTCCCTGCAAGCCTCACCAAAGGCCTGGAAGATGGCGAGATAGTTCGGGTTGGTCTGCACTTGCCACTCGGGATGCCATTGCACCCCCAGGGCAAAGCTCCTGGCGCCTTCGACCGAAAAGGCCTCGACCAACCCATCGGGCGCCAGAGCCTCTACACGCAGGCCCGGCGCCAGACGTTCAACGCCCTGGCCATGAATGGAGTTGACTTGAATCTCGGACGGCAAGCCGATGCCGTCGAGTACGCCGCCCGGCTGCACCTTCAATGCATGACGGGGAGCGTATTGCACCTCGCGCGGCTCATTGGCCGGCTCGCGGTGGTCCATGAATCCTTCTACTTCATGCACGCGCTGGTGCAGAGTGCCCCCGAGGGCGACGTTCATTTCCTGGAAGCCCCGGCAAATGCCCAGAACAGGGATACCGGCTTCAATGGCGGCGCGGACAAGGGGCAGAGTGGTGCGATCCCGGGCGGGATCGTGACGGGTGCCGGGCTCGGATGCGGTGCCTTCATATTGATGGGGCTCCACATTGGAAGGGGAGCCGGTAAGGAGAAGACCGTCCAGGCCGGACAGCAGGGTCGCCTGGTCCATCAGTTCAGCGAGGGCTGGAATCACCAGCGGAATTCCACCGGCTCCGACCGCTACCGCACGCAGATACTTGTCGCCAGCTATATGATAAGTCTGAGGACCGATCTCTCTGGTGCAAGCGGATACGCCTATCAACGGCAGGCGAGACATGAGACACCCGTTTTATTTGTCTGTTATGGGTTTCGACCGAGCTTAGCGTTGTTCATTTTTTTACACAATAGGGCTGTAAAAAATTGAACACGCCCCGCTGAGCCCCACGCCTGACAAGGTTCGGAGAGAGGTTCGGGCGCCCCGAAACGCCCCAAAACTGGCCATCGAGCCCGTTTTTGGGGCAAAATAGGGCTCGCTTGACATCAAGGGGTGATTCGGATTGACTCACACCTTAGATAGAGCGTGATTGATATTTTTAACAAAAAAGGTGTTGCATCATGTCGGTACCCCCGCGTGCCGTTCAGCTTCAAGAAGCGAACGAATTCCTTAAGGAACATCCTGAGGTCCAGTTCGTCGACCTGTTGATCGCAGATATGAATGGAGTGGTGCGAGGCAAGCGAATCGAACGCGCCAGCCTGACCAAAGTCTACGAGAAAGGCATCAACCTCCCCGCTTCGATCTTCGCTCTCGATATCAACGGTTCCACCGTCGAAAGCACCGGCCTCGGCCTGGACATCGGCGACGCAGACCGCATCTGCTATCCCATTCCCAGCACCCTCAGCGACGAACCCTGGCAGAAGCGCCCGACCGCGCAGCTGCTGATGACCATGCATGAGGTCGAAGGCGACGGCGAACCCTTCTTCGCCGACCCGCGCGAGGTCCTGCGTCGCGTGGTGGAAAAATTCGATGAACTCGGCCTGACCATCTGCGCCGCGTTCGAGCTGGAGTTCTACCTGATCGACCAGGAGAACATAAACGGCCGTCCGCAGCCGCCGCGTTCGCCCATTTCCGGCAAGCGCCCGCAGTCCACCCAGGTGTACCTGATCGACGATCTGGACGAATACGCCGACTGCCTGCAGGACATCCTCGAAGGCGCCAAGGTCCAGGGCATCCCGGCCGACGCCATCGTCAAGGAAAGCGCCCCGGCCCAGTTCGAAGTCAACATGCACCACGTCGAAGACGCCCTGAAGGCGTGCGACTACGCGGTACTGCTCAAGCGTCTGATCAAGAACATCGCCTACGACCATGAAATGGACACCACCTTCATGGCCAAGCCCTACCCGGGCCAGGCGGGCAACGGCCTGCACGTGCACATCTCGCTGATCGACAAGAAGACCGGCAAGAACATCTTCGCTTCCGATGATCCCGAGCAGAACGCCGCTTTGCGTCACGCAGTCGGCGGTGTGCTCGAGACCATGCCCGCGTCCATGGGCTTCCTGTGCCCGAACGTGAACTCCTACCGCCGTTTCGGCGCGCAGTTCTACGTGCCGAACGCGCCGAGCTGGGGCCTGGACAACCGCACCGTGGCCGTTCGCGTGCCCACTGGCAGCGCAGATGCCGTGCGCATCGAGCACCGCGTGGCCGGCGCCGACGCCAACCCTTATCTGATGATGTCGGCCATCCTGGCGGGTATCCACCACGGCCTGACCAACAAGATCGAGCCTGGCGCGCCCATCGAAGGCAACTCCTACGAACAGCTGGAGCAAAGCCTGCCGAACAACCTGCGCGATGCCCTGCGCGAGCTGGACGACAGCGAAGTCCTGGCCAAGTACATCAGCCCGGATTACATCGACATCTTCGTTGCCTGTAAGGAAAGCGAGCTGGAGGAGTTCGAACACTCCATCTCCGACCTCGAGTACAACTGGTACCTGCATACCGTGTAAGCGAGTCCACAACGCCGGCCCCCGGGCCGGCGTTGTCGCATCTGTACCCTTGCAACACCCCGGCGCAGCGGGCGACTCCGGCTGGCGGCGCCTTGCAGCACCCGAACGCCAAGAAAACCAGAACCCGCATGCTCTATCAGGGAGGACGTCATGCCCCGCTTGCTCGCCCCGCTGTTGCTCGCATTGCTCCCCGCACTGGCCCAGGCCGAAGACCTGATCCGCGTCTACAACTGGAACGATTACATCGCCCCGGAGGTACTGGAGGAATTCCAGAAGGAAACCGGCATCAAGGTCGATTACCGTACCTTCAGCAGCGCCGAGGAGCTGGACAAGGCGCTGGCCGGCGGCGAGCCCATCGATGTCGCAGTGCCCTCCCATAACGACCTGCCGCGTCTGATCAAGGAAGGCCGCCTGCAGCCGCTGGACTTCTCCCTGCTGCCCAATCGCCAGCACCTGGACAAGCAGCTGCTGAGCAAGCTGGCCGCCATGGACCCGAACAACCAGCACGCCGTGCCCTACCTCTGGGGCGCCGTCGGCCTGGCGGTGAACACGCCCCAGGCGGAAAAGGCCTTCGGCGGCCCGCTGCCCCACAGCTGGAGCCTGCTGTTCGAGGCCGACCAGAGCGCGCGTCTCGGCCAGTGCGGCATCAGCCTGCTGGACGCCCCCGACGAAACCCTCGCCGTGCTGCTCAACTACCAGGGCCGCAACCTTTCCCGCAGCGCGCCGAGCCGGCTCAAGCGCAGCGCCGAAACCCTCGCTGCGCTGCGCCCGAACCTGCGCTATGTCGACAGCGAGCGCTACATAGCCGATCTCAACGCCGGCAAACTGTGCGTCGCCATGGCCTGGGTCGGCGATGCCCTGAACGCCGCAGCGGCCGGTCAGCCGGTGAGTTTCATGGTCCCGGACGAAGGCTCGGTGGTGTTCATCGACAACCTGTCGATTCCCACCAGCGCCAAACGGGCCGACCTCGCACACCGGTTCATCGACTTCATGCTGCGCCCGCAAGTAGCGGCGAAGGTCACCAGCGCGACCCTCTACCCCAGTGGCAATGCCGACGCCCGTCAGTATCTGGATGCAGGCCTGCGCGACCAACCCGGCCTCTACCCGGACAAGGAAACCAAGCGCCGCCTGTTCCCCGTGGAGCCCGTACCGGACAAGCTCAGCGCTACGCGCGATGAGGTGTGGACGGCCTTCCGCGAAGGCAGCAAGTAGCCGGTAGGGTGCGCCGCGCGCACCAAAATGCCCGCGCAACCGCCCCCGGTGCGCACGGCGCACCCTACGACGAATTCCAATCGCGATCGGTGTTCATCGCTGCGCGTTCGCTTGCTCCTGAACCACCGCCTAGCGTCCAATAGCGGCTCTTCGGAAAGGAGCCTCCCATGTCGCGCACCGCCACCGCCCGCAAACCGCGCGCCAGCAGTCAGCTGCGCATCGCCGGGATTCTCGACGCCGCCCGCGCCCTCCTGGCAGAGCAGGGCGTGGCCAACCTGTCGATCTACAGCGTCGCCGAGCGTGCGGAGATGCCGCCCTCTTCCGTCTATCACTTCTTCTCCAGCGTGCCGGCGATACTCGAAGCCCTCACCGCCGACGTCCACGCGGCCTTCCGCGCCTGCCTCCAGCAGCCCATCGAGCACGACAGCCTGCGCCACTGGCAGGACCTCTCGCGCCTGGTGGAAGAGCGCATGCTGTCGATCTACGCAGCCGACGCCGCCGCGCGCCAGCTGATCCTCGCCCAGCACGGCCTCACCGAAGTCACCCAGGCCGACCGCCAGCACGACATCGAACTGGGCCGGCTGATGCTCGCCCTGTTCGAACGCCACTTCGAGCTGCCGGCGCTGCCTGAGGATGTCGACGTCTTCGCCCTGGCCATGGAACTGGGCGACCGCGTCTACGCCCGCTCCGTGCAGCTGCACGGCGAAATCACCCCGCGCCTGGCCGAGGAAGGCATGCGGGTGTTCGATGCCTACCTCGGCCTCTACCTGCCGCCCTTCCTGCCAAAACGAGCCACGGCTCGGGAAATCTGAGCCGACAAATCCCGATATTTATCGGCAAATAAATCAGAAAACGCGCTTCGATAGAAAAATCGCGCTTCCAATGCGGATTTTTATCGACTATAAAGTCGCCATCCGCACGGCGGCCCACACCCCGCCGGCACGGAAAAGCCCCAATTGCCGATAGATATCCGGCAATGGGTTCAAGAACGTTCCGACGAGGTGTCCCATGTCCCGCATCGTTACTGTCGCCGCCACTCAGATGGCCTGTTCCTGGAATCGCGGCGCGAATATCGCCAACGCTGAGAAGCTGGTCCGCCAGGCTGCCGCCAAGGGCGCGCAGATCATCCTGATCCAGGAGCTCTTCGAGACTCCCTACTTCTGCCAGAAGCCGAACCCGGATTACCTGCAGCTGGCCACTCCGACCGAGACCAACGAAGCCATCGCGCATTTCCAGAACGTCGCGAAGGAACTCCAGGTCGTGCTGCCCATCAGCTACTTCGAGCAGGCCGGCCGCGCGCGCTTCAACAGCATCGCCATCATCGATGCCGACGGCTCCAATCTCGGCGTCTACCGCAAGAGCCACATCCCGGACGGCCCCGGCTACCACGAGAAGTACTACTTCAACCCGGGCGACACCGGCTTCAAGGTGTGGAACACCCGCTACGCCAAGATCGGCGTGGGCATCTGCTGGGACCAGTGGTTCCCGGAAGCCGCGCGCAGCATGGCCCTGCTGGGCGCCGAAATCCTCTTCTACCCGACTGCCATCGGCAGCGAGCCGCACGACGCCAACATCACCTCCCGTGACCACTGGCAGCGCGTGCAGCAAGGCCATGCCGGCGCCAACCTGATGCCGCTGGTGGCGTCCAACCGCATCGGCAAGGAAGAGCAGGACGGCTACGACATCACCTTCTACGGCTCCTCCTTCATTGCCGACCAGTTCGGCAAGAAGGTCGAGGAACTGAACGAAACCGAGGAAGGCATTCTGGTGCACAGCTTCGACCTGGACCGCCTGGAGCACGTGCGCAGTGCCTGGGGTGTGTTCCGCGACCGTCGCCCGAACCTATACTCCCCGATCAATACCCTGGACGGCTCCCTCGAGTCCTGACAGTTAAAACAGGGGCCAACCTGCTGGCGATGCACTGTTCGCCAGCAGGTTGGCCCCTGCCCCATTCCATACCGATGGTGGATCGATGAACACTCTGAACAGCCTCCCCCGCGACGACGGCTTCCGCATGCCGGCCGAATGGGAATCCCACACCCGCACCTGGATGGTCTGGCCCGAGCGCCCCGACAACTGGCGCCTGGGCGGCAAGCCCGCGCAGGCCGCCTTCACCGCCGTGGCCAAGGCCATCGCCCGCTTCGAGCCGGTGACCGTCTGCGTCTCCGCCGCACAGTACGAGAACGCCCGCGCGCGCCTCGACGAGCCGAACATCCGCGTGGTGGAAATCTCCAACGACGACGCCTGGGTGCGTGACACCGGCCCGACCTTCGTGGTCAACGACCAGGGCGAAGTGCGCGGCGTGGACTGGACCTTCAACGCCTGGGGCGGCTTCGACGGCGGCCTCTACTTCCCCTGGAACCGCGACGACCAGGTGGCGCGCAAAGTGCTCGAGATCGAAGGCTGCAAGCGCTACCGCACCGAAGGCTTCGTGCTGGAGGGCGGCTCTATCCACGTGGATGGCGAAGGCACCCTGATCACCACCGAGGAATGCCTGCTGAACCGCAACCGCAACCCGCACCTCTCCCGCGAAGAGATCGAGGCGGTGCTGCGCGAGCAGCTGGCGGTGGAGACCGTGATCTGGCTGCCGGACGGCCTGTACAACGACGAAACCGACGGCCATGTGGATAACTTCTGCTGCTACGTGCGCCCGGGCGAAGTGCTGCTGGCCTGGACCGATGACCCGCAGGACCCGAACTTCCCGCGCTGCCAGGCGGCGATGAAGGTGCTGGAAAGCGCCCGCGACGCCAAGGGCCGCCAGCTGGTGGTGCACAAGATGCCGATTCCCGGCCCGATCTACGCCACCGAGGAAGAGTGCGCCGGCGTGGACCTGGTGGAAGGCACCCAGGATCGCGATCCGTCCATCCGCCTGGCCGGCTCCTACGTGAACTTCCTGATCGTCAACGGCGGCATCGTCGCGCCCAAGTTCGACGACGCGAAGGACGCCACGGCCGAAGCCATCCTCAAGCGCGTCTTCCCGCAGCACCAAGTGGTGATGGTGCCGGGCCGCGAGATTCTGCTCGGCGGCGGCAACATCCACTGCATCACCCAACAGCAGCCGGCGCCGCAGAAGCGCTGAGTGAAGCTGGAATGAACAAACCCCCGCACTTGCGGGGGTTTGTTTTTGTAGGGGCGAATTCATTCGCCAAGGGCAGCGCAGCTGCCCCCTGATGCCTTGCAGGGCAGACCTTCGGCCTGCTTGGCGAATGAATTCGCCCCTACAACATCAATTCGCCCCCACAGGGACAGCGTCTTGAGCGCCCGTGAATCACAGCTTCGCGATCGACACCTCGGTGGATTTCACGAAGGCAATCACCTCGGAGCCGATACCCAGCTCCAGCTCGCGCACGGAGCGGGTGGTGATCACGGAGGTGACGATGCCGGCGGCGGTCTGCACGTCGATCTCGGAAAGCACCGGTCCTTCGATGATTTCCTTGATGGTGCCCTTGAACTGGTTGCGGACGTTGATGGCTTTGATAGTCATGGCGTTGGTTCCTTTGCTCGGGGATATCGGGTTTAGGTCAAAGCGCCCAGCGCAACTGCGTGGGCAAGGGGGAAAGGGGTTCGGGTTCCGGCGGGGCCGGCGGCAACGCCAGCACCCGTTCCAGCACCTCGGCTTCCAGCGCGGCCAGGCGCGCCGAACCGCGGGCACGGGGGCGATGCAGTTCAACCGTGAGATCGAGGCCGATGGCGCCGTCCTCGATCAGGATCACCCGGTCGGCAACCGCCACGGCTTCATTCACGTCGTGGGTCACCAGCAGGACGGTGAAACCGTGTTGCTGCCACAGACGTTCAATCAGTTGCTGCATTTCGATGCGGGTCAGCGCATCCAGCGCGCCCAGCGGTTCGTCCAGCAGCAGCAGGCGCGGCTGGTGGATCAGCGCGCGTGCCAGGGCCACACGCTGCTTCTGGCCACCGGAAAGCGCTGCCGGCCACTCCTGTGCACGATCGGCCAAGCCAACCGCTTCGAGGGCTTCGAGGGCACGCGGCCGCCAGTTGCCGGAGAGGCCGAGACCAACGTTGTCGATCACCCGCTTCCAGGGCAGCAGGCGCGAATCCTGGAACATCAGGCGCGTGTCCTCGCGGGCATCTTCCAGCGGTGCCGAACCGGCCAGCAGTTCGCCACGGGAGGGATTGTCCAGGCCCGCGAGCAGGCGCAGCAGGGTGCTCTTGCCGCAGCCGCTGCGACCGACCACGGCGACGAACTGACCGGCCGGAATCAGCAGGTCGATGCCCTTGAGCACCTCGCGCTCGCCGAAGGACTTGCCGATGCCACGCAGCGCCAGCGGAATGCCGCGCTTGAGGCGTTGAGGCGCATGCAGGGCGGTCATGCGGTACCTCCCTTGGCCTGGTAGGCCGGATGCCAGCGCAGCCAGACGCGTTCCAGCCCACGGGCGGCGACGTCAGCCAGCTTGCCGAGCACCGCGTAGAGCAGGATCGCCAGCACCACCACATCGGTCTGCAGGAATTCACGGGCGTTCATCGCCAGGTAGCCGATGCCGGAGCTGGCGGAAATGGTCTCGGCGACGATCAGCGTCAGCCACATGAAGCCGAGGGCGAAGCGCACGCCCACCAGGATCGAGGGCAGCGCGCCGGGCAGGATCACCTGGCGGAACAGCGCGAAGCCGGACAGACCGTAGCTGCGCGCCATTTCCACCAGCGCCGGGTCGACGTTGCGGATGCCGTGGTAGGTGTTGAGGTAGATGGGGAACAGGGTGCCGAGGGCGACCAGGAAAATCTTCGCCGACTCATCGATGCCGAACCACAGGATCACCAGCGGGATCAGCGCCAGGTGTGGCACGTTGCGGATCATCTGCACCGAGCTGTCCAGCAGGCGCTCGCCCCACTTCGACAGGCCGGTGATGAAGCCCAGCAGCAGGCCAAGGCCGCCACCGATGGTGAAGCCGATGCCTGCACGCCAGCCGCTGATGGCCAGGTGAGTCCAGATCTCGCCGCTGGACAGCAGGTCCCAGCCCGCCGCCAGCACCGCACTCGGCGCGGGCAGGATGCGGGTGGAGAGCAGGCCGGTTTCCACCGCGACCTGCCAGATCGCCAGCAACGCCACGGGCAGGGCCCAGGGCGCCAGGCGCAGGAGTAAGGATTCGAATTTCATCCCCGCGCCCTCAGCTCTGCGACGCCAGCTTGGCTTCGGGCAGCGCTTCGTTGGCGACCATCTCGCCGAACGGGCTGACGAAACCCAGGCCGTCATTGGTGCGCGGACGGGCCACATCGAGATGGGGGAACAGCAGTTCGGCGACGCGATAGGACTCTTCCAGGTGCGGATAGCCGGAGAAGATGAAGGTGTCGATGCCGAGATCGGCGTACTCCTTCACTCTCGCGGCCACCGTCGGGCCATCGCCCACCAGCGCCGTACCGGCACCACCGCGTACCAGGCCGACGCCGGCCCAGAGATTGGGGCTGACTTCCAGCTTGTCGCGGCGACCGTTGTGCAGAGCGGCCATGCGCTGCTGGCCCACCGAATCGAAACGGGCGAAGGCAGCCTGCGCCTTGGCGATGGTGGCATCGTCCAGATTCTCGATCAGGCGGTCGGCGGCGGCCCAGGCGGCGTCAACGGTCTCGCGCACGATCACGTGCAAGCGGATACCGAAGCGCACCGTGCGACCTTGTTTGGCGGCCTTGGCGCGCACCTGCTCGATCTTCTCCTTCACCGCCGCCGGCGGCTCGCCCCAGGTCAGGTACAGCTCCACCTGTTCGGCCGCGAGGTCCTGGGCCGCTTCGGAGGAACCACCGAAGTACAGCGGCGGACGCGGCTGCTGCAGCGGCGGGTAGAACAATTTGGCGCCCTTCACCTGGATGTGCTTGCCGTCGTAGTCGACGGTTTCGCCCTCCAGCACACGGCGCCAGATGCGGGTGAACTCCCTTGATGCTTCGTAACGTTCTTCATGGTTCAGGTGCAGGCCATCAGCGGCCAGTTCGTCCGGGTCGCCGCCGGTCACCAGGTTGAACAGCGCGCGGCCACCGGACAGTCGATCCAGGGTCGCTGCCTGGCGCGCGGCCACGGTCGGCGAAATGATTCCGGGGCGCAGGGCCACGAGGAACTTCAGGCGCTGGGTCACGGGAATCAGCGAAGCCGCCACCAGCCAGGAGTCCTCGCAGGAACGCCCGGTAGGGATCAGTACGCCGCCGAAACCGAGGCGGTCGGCCGCCTGGGCGATCTGTTGCAGGTAGCCGTGGTCAACGGCACGGGCGCCTTCGGATGTGCCGAGGTAGTGGCCGTCGCCGTGGGTCGGCAGGAACCAGAAGATGTTCAAGCTCATGGAGTGGTCTCCTTAAAGGTGTCCCCTCTCCCTCCGGGAGAGGGGATCAAGTCACTGCTGCGCGACCTTGGCCGGCGGCGTCCAGATAACGTCGGCGATGCTGAGTTTTTTCGGAATCAGCTTCAGGCCGGTGAAGGTGTCGGCGATCTTCTGCTGCGCGGCCACCACCTCGGGGCTGAGCGGCTGAGCGCCGTAGCCTTGGCGTTTCACCGCGATGGACGTGATCTCCTTGGACAGGCCCAGCAGCGGCGCGACCTGTTCGGTGACCTTGTCCGGATCGGCCTTGGAGTCCTCGCCCACGGCGCGCACTTCCTCGATCAGGGTGCTGACTACCTGCGGGTGCTTCTGGGCGTAGGTGCGGGTCGCCAGGTAGAACTGGTGGTTATCCACAAGCCCTTCGCCATTGCGCAGGGTGCGGGCTTCCAGTTGCTTCTCGGCGGCGGCCTGGAAGGGGTCCCAGATCACCCAGGCATCCACGCTGCCGCGCTCGAAGGCGGCGCGGGCGTCAGCCGGCGGCAGGTAGACGGGCTGGATGTCGCTGTACTTCAGACCGGCCTCTTCCAGGGCGCGCACCAGCAAGTAGTGCACGTTGGAGCCCTTGTTCAGGGCGACTTTCTTGCCGGCCAGTTCCTTCACCGACTGGATGGGCGAACCCTTTTGCACCAGGATCGCTTCGCTCTGCGGAGCCGGCGGCTCATAGGCCACGTAGAGCAGGTCGGCGCCTGCCGCCTGGGCGAACACCGGCGGGGTTTCGCCGGTCACGCCGAAATCGATGGAGCCGACGTTCAAGCCTTCCAGCAGCTGCGGGCCACCGGGGAATTCGGTCCACTTCACTTCGATGCCCTGGTCAGCCAGGCGCTTCTCCAGCGTGCCCTTGGCCTTGAGCAGCACCAGGGTGCCGTACTTCTGGTAGCCGATCCGCAGGGTTTCGGCCTGAGCTTGCGTGATGGCGCCGAAAGCCAGGGCAGCCGCGAACAGGGCAGCCAGGCTCCGACGCAAAGTGATGGTGCGCATGGCGCTCTCCTCATGACTTTGCTTGTGGTGTCGTTGCCTGCTTCCCGTTGGCGGGTGAGTAAGGCGGGGGTCGTTCAGTGCGCGCGAGGCGCCGGATGAATCAGCGGTTGGGTTGCGGGGTCAGGCGCAGGTACGGCCGGACCGCCTTGTAGCCACGCGGGAAGCGCTGGCGGATCTCGTCTTCATCCTTGAGCGAGGGGACGATCACCACGTCGTCGCCGTCCTGCCAGTTGGCGGGGGTGGCAACCTTGTGGTTGTCGGTCAGCTGCAGGGAATCGATCACCCGCAGGATTTCGTTGAAGTTGCGCCCGGTGCTGGCCGGGTAGGTGATGATCAGGCGCACCTTCTTGTTCGGGTCGATGATGAACAGCGAACGCACGGTGAGCGTGTCGTTGGCGTTCGGGTGGATCAGGTCGTACAGGTCGGACACCTGGCGGTCGGCGTCAGCGATGATCGGGAAGTTCACCAGGGTGCCCTGGGTGTCGTTGATGTCATCGATCCAGCGGTGATGGGAATCCACCGGGTCCACGGACAGCGCGATCACCTTCACGCCGCGAGCGGCGAACTGATCCTTCAGCTTGGCGGTGAACCCCAGCTCGGTGGTGCACACCGGGGTGAAATCCGCCGGGTGCGAGAACAGCACGCCCCAGCTGCTGCCCAGCCACTCGTGGAAACGGATGCGGCCTTCGCTGGAGTCCTGTTCGAAGTCGGGGGCGATGTCGCCGAGGCGGATACTCATGGTGCTGCTCCTGTGTCTGGATGTCGTTCCGTGGGGCTCACTATGGGCAGTTGCGCTGAAAATTAAAAAGAATAAATAACAATTTATTTATTACTTTATGAACTATTGATTTGCAGTCGTGAAAAAGCCGGGAAGGCCTCTGGAATGAGGCTCCCGGCTGTTTCATACCCGAACGAACGTAGGTTGCGGCTGAGCTAAGCGAAGCCCAACACGATTAAGCACCGAGCAGAGCCTCATTTCCCTCACCCCAACCCTCTCCCAGAGGGAGAGGGGGCGGTCCGTGCCGGCATCCAGGCGAGGCACCTCCCTGTAGGGGCGAATTCATTCGCCAAGGGCCGCACAGCGGCCCCGTAGGTTGCGGCTGAGCTAAGCGAAGCCCAACACATCAGACTCTGAGCCCACCCCTGCTTCCCTCACCCCAACCCTCTCCCGCAAGCGGGAGAGGGGGCTGTCCGTGCCGGTGCTCGGCCCGGGCACTTCTCTGTGGAGGCAATCGTAGGGTGGGCTTCAGCCCACCAGTGCCCTTACAGCAGCGTCAGGGTGTAGCTGAGGATCAGGCGGTTCTCGTCCTGGTCGCGCGCCGCGTCGCTGCGCAGGGCGGCATTGCGCCAGGACACGCCGAAGCCCTTCAGCGGGCCGTCCTGCAGCACGTAGTCGAGGCGGAAGTCGCGCTCCCACTCGCCCTGGTCGCTGGCCTGGGTTTCGATGTTGCTGCCTTTCAGGTAGGTGCCCACCGCCTTCAGCCCCGGCACGCCGAGCTTGGCGAAGTCGTAGGCGTATTCGGCCACCCAGGTGCGTTCGCCGGCGCTGAGGAACTTGCCGATCTGGCGGTCGGTGATCAGGTAGGCGGTGGCGCCGTCGCCCTGGTTGAGGAAGGGGAAGGCGCTGTCGCCGGACACCTGCTGGTAGCCCAGGCTCGCCGCGTGGCCGCCGAGGGTGTAGGTGAAGAAGGCGCTCCAGGTGCGGTTGTCCACTTCGTAGCGGTCCGGGTCGTTGGTCGCCCAGTTGCCCGCGCTGCGGAAGCCTTCGCGGCGGCCGGCGGCGCTGGCGTTCTTGCCGTCGGAGTCGCTGTAGAAGTAGCGCAGGTCGGACTTCAGCGCGCCCACCGGCAGCGCCCAGTTGTGGGTCAGGCCGACGAAGTGCTGCTGATAGAAGTCTTCCAGGTTGCCGTAGTAGTACTGCGCGACCAGGTTGTCGCTGACCTTGTAGTCGCCGCCGGCGAAGTAGAACTTGTTGACGAACTGGCCGGTGCGGGCGTTGTTGGCGCCGGCGATCGACAGGCCGCGGGCGTCGCTGGAGTTACGCCCCTTGGCGTGTTCCAGCTGGCCGCCGATCAGGGTCAGGCCGGCGATCTCGCTGGAGGTCACCTGCCCGCCCTCGAAGGTCTGCGGCAGCAGGCGGCCGTCGTTGTAGGTCACCACCGGCAGCTTCGGCAGCAGGGTGCCGAGGCGCGCTTCGGTCTTGGAGAAGCGCACCTTGCCGGTCACGCCCAGGCTGCCGAAATCGTCCTTGGCGCGGCCGTCGTTGTCAGTGGGGAACACGGTGCCGCCGTAGTTGGCGCTGGTCGGGTTGTAGTGAGTGCCCTTGCCGGAATCCAGCTTCACGCCCAACAGGCCGAGCGCATCGACGCCGACGCCGACGGTGCCTTCGGTGTAGCCCGAGGCGTAGTTGAACAGGAAGCCCTGGCCCCACTCTTCCTGCTTGGAGGGCGCGGCGGTGCCTTCGCGGTTGTCAGTGTTGATGTAGAAGTTGCGCAGGGTCAGGCTGGCCTTGCTGTCTTCGATGAAACCGCCGGCGGCGGCCTGCTGGGCCAGCACGCCGAAAGCGACGGCCAGGGCGAGGGACGACTTGTTCATGCTCGATGCTCCATTGCGATCTTGTAAGGGTGTTGGGGTGCCCGGAGCAGGAGCTGACGCGACGCGCCGCTGCGTGACCTTCGAAGCCACTGTCTTTTTCACAGGCTCCGGTGCAAATGCGATGCGGCGGTCCGCTTTCGGCAGGCCGCCACTCTATGGCGGGATCGCTAATTTCCAAAAAGAATTATTTTTTAGATACAAATACCTTTTAGGAATAATAAAAGTTACGGAATCGGCCCTGACGACTCTCTAAGCTAATTCCAAGAAAGTATTTGAGAGCATTTTTTTAGATCGTTAACGTTGCCAAACCGGAACACCGGACGACCTGATCCCCATCCAGCGTCCTTGTTCCGGCCTCGTTGATTGCCGGACGACAACGCAATCAGCGAGGTCCCCATGTCTCATTCGCTTTCCTTCAGTCGCCGAACCCTGCTTGCGCTGACCCTGGCCGCCGGCCTGGTCGGCGCCTTGCCTGTCGATGCCGCCACCCAGTTGCGGATCGGCTACCAGAAGTCATCCACCCTGATCACCCTGCTCAAGGTCCAGGGCACGCTGGAGCGTGAATTGGGCAAGCAGGACATCCGCATCAGTTGGCACGAGTTCGCCAGCGGCCAACCTCTGCTGGAAGCGCTGAACGTCGGCAATGTCGACCTCTCCGCCGACGTCGCCGATACCGTGCCGGTGTTCGCCCAGGCCGCCGGCGCCCAACTCACCTACTTCGCCCTGGAAGCCCCCTCACCCGCCGCCCAGGCCATCGTCGTGCACCAGGACTCGCAGCTGAAGAGCCCGGCCGACCTCAAGGGCCGCACAGTTGCCGTCACCAAGGCAGCCGGCAGCCATTACCTGCTGATCGCGGCCCTGGCCAAGGCCGGCCTGAAGTTCTCCGACATCAAGCCGGCGTACCTGACCCCGGCCGACGGTCGTGCGGCTTTCGAGAACCACAAAGTGGATGCATGGGTGACCTGGGAACCCTTCCTCAGCACCGCCCGCAGCCAACTGGCCACTCGTACCCTGGCCGATGGCGCCGCCCTGGCCCGCTACCAGCGCTACTACCTGACCAGCACCCGCTACGCCAATGACCATCCCGAGGTGCTGGGTACTGTCTTCGGCGAGCTGGTGAAGGCCGGTGACTGGCTGCGAGCAAACCCACGGGAGGCTGCGAAAATCCTCGCGCCACAGTGGGGCGGGCTGGACCCGGCCATCGTCGAGAAGGCCAATGCCCAGCGCAGCTACCAGGTACAGGCGGTGCAGGCCGACAGCCTTCGTGAACAACAGAAGATCGCCGACGCTTTCTTCAACGCCGGCCTGCTGCCCAAACCGGTAGACACCCAAAAAGTGGCCATCTGGAACCCGGAGAAACACTGATGGCCGCCGGACTGCACCTGCCGCTGAGCAACCCGAGGGAGGCGGCGCTTTTCGACCCACGCCTGTTCCCGGCCGACTTCGGCCTGTACGGGGAACGTGTCGATCAGCTCAGTCGCCAGTTGGCCGCTACCGCCATCGAGCGCGACCGGCGCGGTGGCAGTCCGCAGGAGGAACGCGAGCTGCTGCGCGCCAGTGGCCTGCTGACCCTGGCCGTCCCCCTGGCCCACGGCGGCCTGGGCGCCAGTTGGCCGCTGATCTATCGCATCGTGCGCCAGTTGGCGGCGGTGGACAGTTCGCTGGCCCACCTCTTCGCCTTCCAGCACCTGCAGGTGGCCACCCTGCAGCTGTTCGGCAACCCGGCGCAGCAACGCCACTGGCTCGGCCAGACGGTTCAGGAGCGCTGGTTCTGGGGCAATGCCACCAATGGCCGCGACCGCCGCCTGCGCCTCAATCGGCGCGACGAACACTACGAGCTGAACGGCTGCAAATCGTTCTGCTCCGGGGCGCTTGGCGCCGACGCGCTGATCGTCAGCGCGCCGCGCGGACACAGCAGCGACGACCGGGTCTTCCTGGTGCTGCCGACCCAGCGCGAAGGCCTGGCGATCAATGATGACTGGGACGGCTTCGGCCAGCGCCAGACCGACAGCGGCACGGTGCAGTTCGAGAATGTCTTCGTGCACAGCGAAGAACTGCTCGGCCCGAGCGGCGCCAGCCCGCGCAGCACCCTGCGTGCCTGCCTGTCGCAACTGGTGCTGGTGCAGCTCTACCTCGGCAACGCCCAGGGCGCCCTTGATGCGGCCCTGCGCTATACCCGCGAACAACCAAGGCCCCGGGCTGGCGCCGAGGTGCTGGCAGCCAGCGACGACCCTTATGTGCAGCAGCGCTTCGGTGATCTCTGGCTGCGCTACCGCAGCGCCCTGCCCCTTGCCGAGGACGCCGCCCAACGTCTGCAGGCGGCCTGGGATCGCCCCGCGCTGACCGCTGCCGAACGCGGTGACGTGGCACTGGCCATTGCCGAGGCCAAGGTGGCATCCGCCCGTGCGGCGCTGGAAATCACCGCGCAGATCTTCGACAACCTGGGCGCCAGCGCCACCTCCGCGCGCTACGGCCTGGACCGATTCTGGCGCAACGTACGGGTCCACAGCCTGCACGATCCGCTGGACTACAAGGCCCGCGACATCGGCCGATGGTTGCTGGACAACCAGTTGCCGACACCGTCGGTCTATTCCTGAGCGAAGCTAAGCTAATGCTAAAAAATTATTTATTCTGCGTTTTTTAGATCATTTAGATTCTCTTCACCGGACCACCGGACATCCCAGAAAGCAGCACACCCTGTCCCGTGGACCGGCCTCCAAGACCGGCCCCCAAGCCCGTTGAGGAGCACCCCATGATTCCGTCCCTGTTCCCCCGTCGCCTGCTGGCGGCCCTGACCCTTGGCGGCCTGGCACTGAGCGCCCAGGCTGCGGACTTCACCGTCGCCTACCAGACCACCGTCGATCCGGCCAAGGTGGCCCAGGCCGATGGCGCCTATGAAAAGGCCAGCAAATCCGAGATCGATTGGCGCAAGTTCGACAGCGGCGCTGAAGTCATCACCGCCGTCGCCTCCGGTGACGTGCAGATCGGCTATGTCGGCTCCAGTCCCCTGGCCGCCGCCGCCACTCGCCAGCTGCCGATCCAGACCTTCCTGATCGCCACCCAGATCGGTGACGCCGAAGCCCTGGTGGCGCGCAACGGCGCCGGCATCACCAAGCCCGAAGACCTGATCGGCAAGAAGATCGCCGTGCCCTTCGTTTCCACCGGCCACTACAGCCTGCTGGCCGCCCTCAAGCACTGGCAGATCGACCCCACCAAGGTGACCATCCTCAACCTCGCGCCGCCGGCCATCGTCGCCGCCTGGCAGCGCGGCGACATCGACGCCACCTACGTCTGGGACCCGGCACTGGGCGTGGCCAAATCCAACGGCAAGGTACTGATCAGCTCCGCCGAACTGGGCAAGCTGGGCGCGCCTACCTTCGACGCCTGGATCGTGCGCAAGGATTTCGCCGAGAAGCATCCTGAAGTCGTCCGCGCCTTCGCCAAGGTGACCCTCGACGCCTACGCCGACTACCGCAAGGACCCGAAAGCCTGGCTGGCCGACAAGGGCAATATCGACAAGCTGGTGAAGCTCTCCGGCGCCAAGGCCGAAGACATCCCGCTGCTGCTGCAGGGCAACGTCTTCCCGCTGGCCGCCGACCAGGCCACCGCCCTGGGCGCGCCGACCACCCAGGCCATCAGCGAAACCGCCGCCTTCCTCAAGGAGCAGGGCAAGGTCGACGCGGTGCTGCCGGATTACGCCCCGTACGTCAGCTCGAAGTACGTCACTAATTGATCCACTCCCAGCCTGCCCGGCCACTCCGGGCAGGCCCTTTCGAGACCCGCAGAAAATGGCCTTACTCCAACTGGAGCGCATCAGCGCACAGTACCCAGGCGCGGCCGAGCCGGTACTGACCGACATATCTTTCGACCTCGGCCCCGGCGAGCTGCTGGTGGCCCTCGGTCCTTCCGGCAGCGGCAAGACCACCCTGCTCAACCTCATTGCCGGCTTCGTCAGCCCCAGCGCCGGCCGCATCAGCCTCGATGGTGTCCCGGTCAGCGGCCCCAGCGCCGAACGCGGCGTGGTGTTCCAGGACGATGCCCTATTGCCCTGGCAGGACGTGCTCGGCAATGTCGCCTTCGGCCTCGAACTGGCTGGAGTACCCCGCACCGAGCGCGAGGCGCGCGCCCGCGAAATGCTCGCCCTGGTGGACCTGGCCGGCTTCGACAAGCGCCGCATCTGGGAGCTTTCCGGCGGACAGAAACAGCGCGTCGGCATCGCCCGTGCCCTGGCCGCCGACCCGCGCGTACTGCTGATGGACGAGCCCTTCGGCGCCCTCGACGCCTTCACCCGCGAACAGATGCAGGAACTGCTGCTGCAGGTCTGGCGACGCGCCGCCAAGCCGGTGTTCCTGATCACCCACGACATCGAGGAAGCGGTCTTCCTCGCCACCGAACTCATTCTGCTGTCGCCCAATCCGGGCCGCATCAGCGAGCGCCTGCGCCTGGACTTCGGCCAGCGCTACGCCGCCGGGGAAAGCGCACGGGCGATCAAGTCCGACCCGCAGTTCATCGAAACGCGCGAGCACGTGCTCGCCCAGGTCTTCGCCGAACGTCATAGGAGAAGCGCATGAGCAGCCTCGACCTGACCCTGGCCAGCAAGTCCGCACTGTCCGTGAAGCCGCGCCAGCGCCGCCCCCTGAGCACCCTGTCCATCAGCCTGCTGACCCTCGGCAGCCTGCTGCTGGCCTGGTGGGCCGTGACCACCGCCGGCCTGATCGAACCGCTGTTCCTGCCCAGCCCGCAGGCCATCGCCCGCAAGGGCTGGGTGCTGCTGACCCAGGGCTACATGGACGCCAGCCTCTGGCAGCACCTGGGCGCGAGCCTCGGACGCATCGGCCTGGCCCTGCTGGCGGCGGTGCTGATCGCCGTTCCGCTGGGTATCGCCATCGGGCGCAACCGCATCGCGCGCGGCATCTTCGACCCGCTGATCGAGTTCTACCGGCCGATTCCGCCGCTGGCCTACCTGCCCCTGATCGTCATCTGGTGCGGCATCGGCGAGCTGTCCAAGGTGCTGCTGATCTTCCTCGCGATCTTCGCCCCCATCGCCATCGCCACTGCCACCGGCGTGCGCAATGTCGACCCGGCGCGCTTGCGCGCGGCGCAGTCCCTTGGCGCCACCCAGGCGCAACTGATCCGCCATGTGATCCTGCCCAGCGCCCTGCCGGACATCCTCACCGGCGTGCGCATCGGCCTCGGTGTCGGCTGGTCCACCCTGGTGGCTGCCGAACTGGTGGCCGCCACCCGTGGCCTGGGCTTCATGGTGCAGTCGGCGGCGCAGTTCCTGGTCACCGATGTGGTGATCCTCGGCATCCTCGTCATCGCCCTGATCGCCTTCGCCCTCGAACTCGGCCTGCGCGCCCTGCAACGCAAGCTCGTGCCCTGGCATGGGCAGAGCCACTGAAGAACTTCTTGTTGGGCTTCGCGTAGCTCAGCCACAACCTACCGATGTGTAGGTTGGGCAGAGCGTAGCGAAGCCCAACAATTCCCGACTCCGAGATACCGCCATGCCCCTGCACATCACCCCGCTCTCCCCCGCCCTCGGCGCTGTGGTCGAAGGCCTCGCCCTCAACACGCCGCTCGATGCCTCGCTGCGTGAAGCCGTGGAGCAAGCCCTGCTCACCCATCAGGTGCTGTTCTTCCGCGACCAGCCGCTGAACCCGCAGCAGCAGGCCGCCTTCGCCCGCAATTTCGGCGACCTGCATATCCACCCGATCTATCCGAACATTCCCGATCAGCCGGAAGTACTGGTTCTGGATACCGCCGTGACCGATGTGCGCGACAACGCCCTCTGGCACACCGACGTGACCTTCCTGGAAACCCCCGCACTCGGTGCGGTGCTCGCCGCCAAGCAGCTTCCGCCCTATGGCGGCGACACGCTTTGGGCCAGCAGCAGTGCGGCCTATGACGCGCTGTCCAAACCCATCCAGCAGTTGCTGGAAGGTCTCACCGCTACCCACGACCTGTCCCGTTCCTTCCCCGAGGAACGATTCAGCCTCACCGCCGAAGAGCACGAGCGCCTGGAAGACGCCAAGCGCAAGCACCCGCCGCGCAGCCATCCGGTGGTGCGGACCCACCCGGTCACTGGGCGCAAGGGGCTGTTCGTCAACGAGGGCTTCACCACCCGCATCAATGAACTCTCGGCAGCGGAGAGCGACGCAATTCTGCGCCAGCTCTTCGCCCACTCGACGCGCCCGGAGTTCACCATTCGCTGGCGCTGGCAGGTGGGCGACGTGGCCTTCTGGGACAACCGCATCACCCAGCATTTCGCCGTGGACGACTACCGCCCGCAGCGCCGCGTGATGCACCGCGCGACCATCCTGGGCGACAAGCCGTTCTGATCGGGCGGCGCCTCGTGGTCTAGGCTTTCCCGTGCCGGCGCACCCCGCCGGCATGTCCCCTGGAGAGCAACATGACGGACCGCGTCCCTGACCACCTCGACCTCCCCGAACTCACCCTGCGCGGGTTGATCCTGGGCGCGCTGATCACCCTGGTGTTCACCGCCTCCAACGTCTACCTCGGCCTCAAGGTCGGCCTGACCTTCGCCTCGTCGATACCCGCCGCCGTGATTTCCATGGCGGTGCTGCGCTACTTCAAGGGCTCGAACATCCTCGAGAACAACATGGTGCAGACCCAGGCGTCGGCGGCCGGCACCCTGTCCTCGATCATCTTCATCCTCCCCGGCCTGTTGATGATCGGTTACTGGGCAGGCTTTCCCTTCTGGCAGACCGCGATGATCTGCGCCATCGGCGGCATCCTCGGCGTGCTCTACACCATCCCCCTGCGCCGCGTGATGGTGGTGCAGAGTGAGCTGCCCTACCCCGAAGGCGTGGCGGCGGCGGAGATCCTCCGGGTCGGCAGCAGCGACGAAGGCGACGACAAGACCGCAGCCCAGAGTCGCGGCGAACCCGGCCTGCGCGACATCCTTGGAGGCGGCCTGGTGGCTGCTGCCTTCAGCCTGTGCAGCAGCGGCTTCAAGATGCTCGGCGAGAGCATCAGCCTGTGGCTGGGCGCCGGGCACGCGGCCTTCCGTTTCTCCACCGGGTTCTCCTTCGCCCTGGTCGGCGCGGGCTACCTGATGGGCATCACCGCCGGCATCGCCATCCTCATCGGCGTACTCATCTGCTGGGGCGTGGCGGTGCCACTGCTGACCTTCAATGCCACGCCGGCCGAAGGCCAGGGCTTGAGTGAACTGGCCACCCAGCTGTGGAGTTCACAGGTGCGCTTTCTCGGCGCCGGCACCATCGGCATCGCCGCGCTCTGGACCCTGGCCACGCTGTTCAAGCCCATGGCGCAAGGCGTGTGGGCGTCGCTTCGCGCCGTTCGCGGCAAGGGCGAGACGAGCACCGCCCGCACCGAACGCGACATGCCGCCCAAGGCGATCCTGCTGCTGGCCGGACTGCTGTTGCTCGCGCTGCTCGGCGTCTTCGCCAACTTCCTTCACGAGGCCGCGCCGGAATTGTCCGGCCTGGGGTTCTGGGGCTTCGTGGCCGGCTGCGTGTTCTTCGCCTTCTTCTTCGGCTTCCTGATCGCCGCCGCCTGCGGCTACATGGCCGGGCTGGTGGGTTCGTCCAGCAGCCCGATCTCCGGCATCGGCATCATCGCGGTGATCCTGGTGTCGCTGCTGATCCTCGGCATGGGCAGCCTGGAGTCCGGCCTGCTGCAACTGGCCGACGGCAAGGTCGCCATCGCCCTCGCGCTGTTCACCACGTCGGTGGTGCTGGCGATTGCGGCCATCTCCAATGACAACCTGCAGGACCTCAAGACCGGTTACCTGGTCGGCGCCACACCCTGGCGCCAGCAGGTGGCGCTGATCGTCGGCTGCCTGGTGGGTGCATTGGTGATCCCGCCAGTGCTCGACCTGCTCTACAACGCCTACGGTTTCCCCGGCGCCCTGCCCCGCGAAGGCATGGACCCCCAGCAGGCCCTCGCCGCGCCCCAGGCCACATTACTGACGGCCATCGCCAGTGGCATTTTCAACAACGCGCTGAACTGGAACATGATCCTCATCGGCGTCGTGCTCGGCATCGCCCTGATCCTCGTCGACCTCGCTCTGCGCCGCACCAGCTCGGCGAGCCTGCCAGTGCTGGCAGTGGGGCTAGGCATCTACCTGCCGCCAACCATCGGCATGACCCTGGTGATCGGTGCTGCACTGGGCTGGCTGATCGATAGCCGCCTGGCCCGACGCGCCCAGGCTGCCGGGCAGGACCTGGAGCGCTACGCCGAAGTGCCCCGCCGCCGTGGTGTACTGCTGGCCTCGGGGTTGATCGTCGGCGAGAGCCTGATGGGCATCCTGCTCGCCGGGCTGATCGGCACCTCTGGCAAGGACGCCCCGCTGGCGCTGGTCGGGCCCGGATTCAGTGATACGGCGGAGTGGCTCGGACTCATCGTCTTCGCCCTGGTTTGCATCGCCTTCTACCGGCATGTGCTGGGCACACAACGTGGGGGCGAATTTATTCGCGAATGAATTCGCTCCCATATCTCAGAAGGTGCAGGGCCGTAGGGTGCGCTGTGCGCACCGATTCCGGAATCGTCTTCGGCACCCCGTCAAACCGCTGGTGCGCACGGCGCACCCTACCGAATCGGCTTCATCCTGCCGGTCATTGCGTACCGCCCAACTCCCGCAGGTATTCCCAGGGATAAATCCCGCGCTCGTGCCCATCGCTGAACACCAGCTGCACGCCATAACCCTGTAGCGCGATCCGCTCCAGGATCACGCCTTCGTCCACCACCGTGATCGCCCCGCGCAGCCGCGCCGCCTTGCATTGCGAGCAGGGGCAGGCGCCGCGCAGGCGGGTGTGGCTGATCTGCTGTTGCTCACCATCGGTCCACTCCAGGCTCAGGCGGGCCTGGCTACGGGAATTGCGTAGCGCACTGGGGGCATCCATCAGGCGGCTCCCTGCAATTGCGCCAGGGCGATGCGTACGGCCTTGCGCACTTCCGGGTCGCCGTCGGCTTCCGCGGCACGCAGGGCCGGCAGCCCGGCGGCGTCGCCCAGTTCACCCAGTGCCAGCGCCGCTTCCTTGCGCAGGTTGGCGATGCCATGGCCAAGCAGGGTGGCCAGCTCTGCCAGGGCCTGCCGATAACGCAGGCGGCCCAGGGCACGGGCGGCGCGCAGGCGGACCTGCCAGTAATCGTCTTCCAGGGCCTTCACCAATGCGGGACCAGCTTCGGCCAACCCGACCTTGCCGAGGGTGGTGGCGGCTTCCTCGCGGACCTGCCAGGTGGCATCGCGCAGGGCCGCATACAGGGCCGGCAGCACGCCGGCATCGCGCGCTAGACCAAGGGCTCCGGTGGCGGCGCGGCGCACTTCGGTGTCAGCATCGTCGCTGGCCAGGCGCGCCAGCGCAGGCAATGCCTCGCCGTGCTTGAGCCAGCCGAGGATGCCCACCGCCTCGCGGCGGACAGAAGCCTCGCTGTCGCTCAGCGCCAGCAGCGCGGGACCTGCTGCATCTTCCAGGCGCAGTTCGCGCAGGGCACGCAGGGCGCTGCTGCGCACGAAAGCATCGGCGTGAGTCACCCAAGGCAGGATCAGTTGCCCCGCTTCCAGGCTTTTCAGTTCGCTCAGACTCTGGGCGGCGGCCAGGCGCACGGGTTCGGCGGCGTCCGCCAGGGCTGCGCACAGGGCTTGCACAACTTCCGGCTCTTCCCAGGCCTCCAGCAGGCGCGCGGCCTCGGCGCGCACCTCGGCGGCCGGGTCCACCACCAGCGCGTCGGTGAGCCAGGGCAGGCCCTCCGGGTCTTCCAGGTCGGCCAGTTCGATCAGGGCGATGCGGCGCACACCGGCGTCGTCAGCGGCGAGGCGTGGCAGCAGATCGAGGATGTCAGGGTTGTCGGTTTCACGGATGGTCATAGGGCGACTCGCAATGGCGGGTGATCGGTGGGCAGTCCCAGCGGGGTCAGGCGTGGCAGCTCGCGGCCTTCTTCATGGCGCAGCAGTTCCAGGCAATGACGCTTGAGGTGGGTGAAGCCGGGGCTGGTGAGCAGGCTGGCGCGGCGCGGACGCGGGAAGTCCAGGCGCAGGTCTTCGATGAAACGCCCGGGGCGCGGGCTCATCACCAGGATGCGGTCGGCGAGGAACAGCGCCTCGTCGATGTCGTGGGTGACGAACACCACGGTGGTGCGGATGCGCGTCCAGATATCCAGCAGCAGTTCCTGCATGCGCGAACGGGTCTGCGCGTCCAGCGCGCCGAAGGGTTCGTCCATGAGCAGAAGCCGAGGGCGATTGATCAGCACGCGGGCGATTTCGGCGCGCTGTTGCATGCCGCCGGAGAGCTGGCTGGGCCAACGATCGGCGAAGTCGCCGAGCCCCACCAGGCCGAGAAATTCGGCGGCGCGGCGCTGGCGTTCGAGCTTGCCGATGCCCTGCATCTTCAGGCCGAAGGCGACGTTGTCGAGCACGCTGCGCCAGGGCAGGAGCGTGTGGTGCTGGAACACCATGCCGCGCTCGGGCGAAGGTCCTGCCACCGGCTGCCCATCCACCTCCAGCCGGCCAGCGCTGGGCGTGAGGTGGCCTGCCAGGGCACCGAGCAAGGTGGACTTGCCGCAGCCGGATGGACCGAGGATGCAGACGAACTCCCCCGGTGCGATGGCGAAGTCCAGGGCCTGCACCGCCTCGAAGGCATCGCGGCCCTGTCCCAAACGAATGGAGATGCCCCGTGCCTCGATGCGGCCGGGTTCCACTGCGCGTTCGAAGCTGCTCATCAGGCGTTCCTCCGCGCGTGATACCAAGGCGTGGCGAGCGCGCCCAGGCGCTTCACCAGGGCGCTGCTGCCCATGCCGAGCACACCGATCAACAGCATGCCGACGACGATGTCGGCGTAGTTCTGCACCACGTAGGACTCCCAGGTGTAATAACCGATGCCGAACTGCCCGGAGATCATCTCGGCGGTGACCAGGCAGAACCACGACGTGCCCATGCCGATGGCGAGGCCAGTGACGATGCTCGGTGCCGCGCCGGGCAGGATCACTTCACGGAGGATCGCCAGACGACCAGCACCCAGGCTGCGCGCCGAGGCGATAAGGCGCGGGTCCACCGCTTCCACGCCATGCACGGTGTTGAGCAGGATCGGGAACAGCGCGCCGGTGAAGGTGATGAACACCATGGACAGCTCGGACGAGGGGAACATCAGGATGGCCAGGGGAATCCAGGCCACCGCGGGAATCGGCCGCAGCACTTCCAGCGGCGGCAAGAGGCTGTCCTCGGCCCATTTCGAGCGGCCGATGAGCAGCCCGAGCAGCACACCCAGCAGCGCAGCGGCGAGGTAGCCGGCGAACACCCGCGACAGGCTGCTGCCCAGGTGCGGCAGCAACTTGCTGGAGTGCGCCAACTGCCAGGCCGCGTCGAGCACAGCGGCGGGCGTGGGCACGTAAGTGAAGGTGAACAGCCCGAGGTCCAGGCGCGCATTGGCAGCCAGCTGCCAGAACAGCAGGCAGGCGGCCAGTGATGCGAGGCGCAGGGGCCAGCGGTAGAGGTTGGTCATCGGTTTTCTCCTGCTGCTACCCCCTCTCCCCAGCCCTCTCCCCCAAGGGGCGAGGGAGCTGTCCGTGCACGGTGAAACCGGCGCGAGTCACCCCTCGCCCGCGTGCGGGAGAGGGGCCGGGGGAGAGGGCAACGGCGTCAGCGCTGGGCCACCAGCTTCTGATTGGCACTCACGAAATCCAGCGCCGTCCCGCCATGCTGCTGGGCGTACTGCTCGGCCTGGGACTTGAGCAGGAAGGCACTCAGCTCACCCTTGTCGTTGCGCACGAACCAGGCCTGGTTGGCCAGCAGCTTGATGCCGCTGTCGGTGGCCTGGGCGTAGATGGCGCGGATGTCCTTGCCCTCCTGCTCCAGTTGCGCCAGCGCGGTCAGTGCCGCTTCCGGCGAGGCGTAATGGCGCACCTTGTCTTCGCCGCGCACCCAGATCTGCGCCAGGCGCTTGAAGTCGGTGATGGGCTTGCCGGTAGCGGCGTCGTTGGCCTTGAGCGGCAGCGGCGCGTAGTTCTTCAGCGCCTTGTCGTAGTCCTGGCCCGCCGCCTTGAACGCCGCGCGGATGTACTGGTCGTCGATGAACTTGGCGGTGTCCAGGCCCCGGTCGGTCTTCTTCAGCAGCTTCAGGGTGTCGATGGAGGTGGCGACCGCCTTGCGGTATTCCGGCTTCCAGGTGAGGTCGCGGGTCTGCAGGCCAAGGGGGCCGTGGAACAGGTAGTTCACCTCGGCCTCGATGCCGGTGACCTTCTCGATCAGCTCGCTGTATTTCTCAGGTGACTCGGCGAACAGGCGATCAGCCTCCAGGCTGGCGCGCAGGTAGGCGGTAACGATCTCCGGGTATTTCTTCGCGTAGGCCGCATCCACCAGCGCCCCGTGGAAGGTGGGCGCCTCGGCCTGGGAGCCGTCGTAGATCTTGCGGGCGAAGCCACGGTTGGGGAACAGCTCGGCGAAGGGCACGAAGTCGGCGTGGGCCTCGATGCGGTTGCTGCGCAGGGCGGAGCCGGCGATCTCCGGCGGCTGGGCGATGATCCGCACATCCTTTTCCGGGTCCCAGCCCTGGGCGGCAACGGCGCGCAGCAGCATGCCGTGGGCGGTGGAGGCGAAGGGCACGGAAATGGTCTTGCCCTTGAGTTCGGCCAGGGACTGCACCGGCGACGACGCCGGCACGACGATGCCGTTGCCGCTGCCACGGGTACTGCCCGAGAGCACGCTGATGAACAGGCTCTGCTTGCCGGCATCCAGGTGGGCGACGCCGTTGAAGGAGCCGGGGAAGTCGGCCATGGCGCCGAAGTCCAGCTTGCCGGCGACCATCTCGTTGGTCAGCGGCGCACCGCTGGTGAAGTTCTTCCACTCCACCTGGTAGTCGGCGTCCTTGTACTTGCCGTCATGGGGCAGGTACTTCTCCAGCAGGCCCAGCTCGCGAATGAGCAGGCCGCCGGTGGCGCAGTTGATGGTGGTGTCCTGGGTGCCGATGGCGATACGAATGGTTTCCGCAGAGGCGGACAGGCTGGAAATAGCCAGCGCGAGGCCGGCGACGGTTGCACGAAGACGCATGGGTTTTTCCCCTCGAATCATGAGTGTTGGAATCGTCTCCGCCACGTGGTCGGGTGGTGGGAAACGAGGGGCTTTCAGGTGAGGCGTCCGGGGGTTGGCCGGATGGCGGCATTTACCCCCTCTCCCTGAAGGGAGAGGGGAGAAAAGCGGTCAGCGCAGCAGGTAGGGGATCTCCACCTTCACCGCGCCGGTCGGGCAGTCCTTCTCGCAGGGCATGCAGTACCAGCATTCGTCGAAGGCCATGTAGGCCTTCTGGGTGGCCGGGTTGATGGCCAGAAGGTCCATCGGGCAGACCTCGACGCAAACTGTGCAGCCCTTCTCGGCGATGCACTTGTCTTCGTCGATGGTCACCGGCGCGCTGCTGCGGAAGAAGATTTCCTGGGGTTGATGGGCCATTTCACGATTTCCTTGGAGCCTGGGGCTCTCGGCTTGCTCTTTTGTGGGAGCGGCTTCAGCCGCGAAGAGCGCAACGCGCTCCCGCTTTCATCCGGTGGCCGGTTCTGCGAACCGGTTGTTGGGCTTCGCTTCGCTCTGCACCAACCTACGCCGCTACGCCTGCCTTCACCCGCAGGCGGTCATAGGCCTGCTGCTCCTCGGCATCCAGCGGAATCAGGTACGGCTCCACGGCTTTCTTGAAGCTGGTCATGCGGCCGTCTTCGCCCTTCTTCAGGTGGCAGTGGCAGAACCACTCGGCGTCGTTGCGCTCGGGGAAGTCCACGCGGTGGTGGTACAGGCCCCAGCGGCTCTCGGCGCGGAACAGCGAGGCGCGGGCGGCCATTTCGGCGCAGTCGCGGATTACCGCCACTTCCATCGCGCGCATCAGTTCGTGGGGATTGCTGGCCTTCATCTGCGCCAGGTCCCGCTCGATCTCGGCGAAGCGCGTGAGGCCGATCTCCATCTTCCTGGTCACCTTGGGCGGCTGCAGGTAGTCATTCACCATGCGCCGCAGCTTGTATTCCACCTGGGCCGGCGGCAGGCCGTGCTCACGCTCCAGCGGGGCGAACACCCGGGCCCGCTCAAGCGCCACCTGTTCGGCATCGACTTCAGCGAAGTCGCGACCGGCCACGTACTCCGCCGCGTTGACCCCGGCGAACCAGCCGTAGGTGAAGGCGCCGAGCATGTAGTTGTGCGGCACGGCAGCCATGTCGCCCGCGGCGTACAACCCTTTCACCGTGGTTTCGGCCTTCTCGTTGACCCACACGCCCGAGGCCGAATGGCCAGAGCAGAAGCCGATCTCGGAGATGTGCATCTCGACCATCTGCGAGCGGTAGTCGGTGCCCCGGTTGGCGTGGAACTGGCCACGGCTCGGGCGCTCGTTGCTGTGGAGGATTTCCTCGATGGTCTGGATGGTTTCCTCGGCCAGGTGATCGAGCTTGAGGAACACCGGGCCGTTGCCGCCTTCGAGTTCCTGGTGGAACTCCCACATCATCTGGCCGCTCCAGTAGTCGCACTCGATGAAGCGCTCGCCCTTGCTGTTGGCGGTGTAGCCACCCAGCGGGCCGGTGACGTAGGCGCACGCCGGGCCGTTGTAATCCTTGATCAGCGGGTTGATCTGGAAGCATTCCAGGTTCGAAAGCTCCGCCCCGGCGTGATAGGCCATGGCGTAGCCGTCACCGGCATTGGTGGGGTTCTCGTAGGTGCCCATCAGGTAGCCGGAAGACGGCAGGCCGAGGCGGCCAGCGGCGCCGCAGGCAAGGATCACCGCCTTGGCGCGGATCACCCGGAATTCGCCGCTGCGGCAGTCGAAGCCCATCACCCCGCTCGCCGCGCCCTCGCCATCCAGCAGCAGGCGAGTGCAGACGATGCGGTTGCTGATCTCCACCCGCGCGCGCTTGAGCTGGCGGTAGAGCACTTTCTTGATGTCGTGGCCCTCGGGCATCGGCAGCACGTAGGCGCCCATGTGGTGGACCTTCTTCACCGCGTAGTCGCCGGTCTCGTCCTTCTCGAACTTCACACCCCAGCGGTCCAGTTGCTCGATGGTCTCGAAACTGTGGGTGGCGTAGGCATGCACGGTCGCCTGGTTGACGATGCCGTCGTTGGCGATGGTGATTTCCTTGGTGTACTGCTCGGGCGTCGCGTGGCCGGGGATGATGGCGTTGTTCAGGCCGTCCATGCCCATGCTGATGGCGCCGCTGCGCTTGACGTTGGCCTTGTCCAGCAAGAGCACGCGCAGCTCGCGGTTCTTCTCCTTGGCCTTGATGGCGGCCATCGGGCCGGCGGTGCCCCCGCCGATGACGACGATGTCGTATTCCTGTTCTCGGGTGCTCATGCCTGGGGCCCCTTCTGACGGTCGATGCGCAGGCGGTACTGGAATGCATCGCCGCGGTAGTAAAGGTGTTCGAAGTCCAGCGGCGTGCCGTCGGCAGCGTGGGTCAGGCGCTCGATGCGCATGATCGGCGAGCCTTCTTCCACCTCCAGCGCCTGGGTCAGGTCGCCGTCGGCGAGCACCGCATCGATGGCGAGGTCGGCATGGCCGAGGGGAATGCCGCAGTCGTTTTCGAGGATGAGGAAGATGTCGCGGGTGGCGAGGTCGGCCTTCTCCAGCTTCTCGCCCACCGCCTTGGGCAACCAGGTGATTTCCAGGGAGACCGGCTCACGGTTGATCAGGCGCACGCGGCGGATTTCGGTCACCGGGCTGCCTTCCTCCACTTGCAGTCGCGCGGCCACCAGGGCGCTGGCCGGCACGTGCTTGAAGCTGCGCAGTCGGTTCAACACCTCGTAGCCCATCTGGGTCATGGACTCGGCCAGGCCCTGGAGGGTGCTGACGTTCTGGAAAGCCTTGGGCTTGGCGACGAAGGTGCCTTTGCCGTGAATCTTGAAGATCAGGCCTTCCTTCTGCAGGTCGCCCAGCGCCTGGCGCACGGTGATGCGGCTGACACCAAACGCCTTGCCCAGCTCGCTTTCCGAGGGCATGCGGCTGTGGGGCGGGTAAGTGCCGTCGAGGATGCGCCCGCGCAGCAGCTCCTTGAGCTGGCTGTAGAGCGGTACCGGGGAGAGGGGAAGCAATTCGGCCATGTCGTTGTTCGCTCGTGATCCTGACTTGTTATAACAAGTTGTGGCGAGAGAATAGCGGGCATAAGAGCCGTCACGGAAATACCATTATCGAATATTGATATGAACAGCCTGTAGGAGCGAATTCATTCGCGAAAGCAGGCCGAAGGCCTGCCAATAGCGACCGCTGCGCGGCTCATCGCGAATGAATTCGCTCCCACAAGAAGACCCACAAGAATTCGCGCCTCAGAGGCTATCCAACGCCTGCACGAAGTCCTGAACGATATCCGCCGCATCCTCGATGCCCACCGACACGCGAATGGTGCCGTCATGGATATCCAGCTCGGCCAGGGCCTCCGGAGAGAGGGCGCGGTGGGACGTCTTGCCGGGGTGGGTGATGCTGCTGGCCACACCCGCGAGCGACGGCGCGAACGCGGTGTTCTTGAGGGCGCGGATCAGCTTGTCCACCTCTGGCAGACCGCCATGCAGGGTGAAGCTGAGCATCCCCGAGGCGCCCTTGGGGAACAGCCGCTGGGCCAGCGCGTGATCCGGGTGAGAAGGCAGGCCCGGATAGAACACCTGGGCCACTTTCGGATGGGCCTCAAGGGCTTCGGCCAAAGCCTGGGCGTTGGCCGAATGGGCCTTCATGCGCAGGGCGAGGGTCTTGGCGCCACGGAAGGTCAGCCAGGCCTCGAAGGGGCTGGCGCTGCCGCCAGCATTGATCTGGAAGCGACGCGCCTGGGCGATCCACTCGGCATCGCCGACCAGGATGCCGCCGGTGGCGTCGCTATGGCCGTTGAGGTACTTGGTGGTGCTGTGCAGCACCAGGTCGGCGCCCTCGGCCAGCGGGTTGTAGAGCGCCGGCGAAAGGAAGGTGTTGTCCACCAGCAGCTTCAGGCCACGGGCCCTGGCGAGCTTCGCCAGGGCCGGCACATCGCTGACCCGAACCAGCGGATTGGAGGCGGTTTCGGTGTAGATGAGTTTCGTCGTCGGGGTGATGGCTGCTTCCACAGCCGCCAGGTCGTTGATCTCCACCAGGGTGGCGGTGATGCCAAACCGCGCCAGCTCCTTCTCGATCAGGCTCTGAGTGGTGCCGTACAACTCGCGGCTGGCGATCAGGTGGTCGCCCGCATTCAACCGCCCCAGCAGCGCCGCGCTCACCGAGGCCATGCCGGACGCGGAGAACAACGCCGCTTCGCCACCCTCCAGTGCACACACCAGCTCCTCCAGCGCCGCCTGATTGGGGTTGGCGATGCGGGTGTACATGTAGTTGTCGGGGTTGCCGGCGAGGAAGTCGTCCACCTGTTCCAGGGAGTCATAGACGAACACCGAGGATTCGTAGATGGGCAGGCTCTTGGGCCGGGTGACCATCCTGCGGTCGACGTCGTTGCCAGTGTGGACGGAACGTGTGGAAAGGCCGGGTTTGGGGGTGGGCATGGGGGGCTCCGGAAAGGCAGGAGGCGGATTGGAACACGTGTAGGAGCGAATTCATTCGCGAATGCAGTCCGCAGGACTGCCAATAGGGACCGCCAGGCGGTCCATCGCGAATGAATTCGCTCCCACAAGGAAGAACGATCCGCCCCGGAAAAAAAGAACGCCGACGATAGTCGAGACTCGTCGGCGTGAGGAGGGGCGCACTGGCCAGTGCGCCACCGTGGCTAGCAGGTGATCAGAACGCCGGCACGACCGCGCCGGAGTACTTCTGTTCGATGAAGGCCTTCACTTCCGGGCTGGTCAGCGCGGCGGAGAGTTTCTTGATGGCGTCGCTGTCCTTGTTGTCCGGACGTGCGACCAGGTAGTTCACGTAGGGCGAAGTGCGGTCTTCCAGCACCAGCGCGTCCTTGGTCGGGTTCAGCTTGGCTTCCAGCGCGTAGTTGGTGTTGATCAGGGCCAGGTCGACCTGATCCAGCACACGCGGCAGCAGGGCCGATTCCAGTTCCTTGAACTTGAAGTTGTGCGGGTTCTCGGCGATGTCCTTCGGGGTCGCCAGGGCGTTCTTCGGATCCTTCAGCTTAATCACGCCGGCTTTCTGCAGCAGGATCAGGGCGCGGCCGCTGTTGCTGCCTTCGTTGGGGAGGGCGATGGTGGCGCCGTCCGGCAGCTCTTTCAGGGATTTGTACTTGCTGGAGTAGCCGCCGAAGGGCTCGACATGCACGCCCTTGACGATCACCAGGTGGGTGCCTTTGCCGCTGTTGAAGTTGTCCAGGTAGGGCTTGGTCTGGAAGTAGTTGGCGTCCAGGCGCTTCTGGTCGACCTGCACGTTGGGCTGCACGTAGTCGGTGAAGACCTTCACTTCCAGGTCCACGCCTTCCTTGGCCAGCTGAGGTTTGATCAGCTCCAGGATTTCGGCGTGCGGTACCGGGGTGGCGGCGACGACGAGCTTTTCGCCAGCCTGGGCGAAGGTGACGGACAGGGCGGCAGCCAGAGCGGTCAACAGCAGGGTCTTCTTCATGATGATCCTTTCGATTCTGCGGCTCCGGCTGGATCTTCAGCCGCGAGCAAGTGTTGGGATGCCCGGTCTGGGTGTGCCGGGTTGAGGTCGACACTACGAAGATTTTTTATAACTAACAAATATCGTTTTCTTATTTTTATATTCCATTATGAATATGAGAACAGACCGCCCTATGTCGTCCCCGCCCTGACTGACCAGTACTTTCATGTCGCGTCTGCGAATTGCCTGCAAAGCGCCGGCTCACTAGAGTGGCAGGCTTCGCAACTGCCCAGTGAGCCGCTGTCATGCTCAACGCCGCCCTCGCCCGCTTTTCCCGCCTGGAACTGGTTCCCTCACCCACGCCGCTGGAGAAGCTTGCGCACCTCTCGCAGAAGGTCGGCCGTGACGTCTATGTGAAGCGCGACGACATCACCCCCTTCGCCCTCGGTGGCAACAAGGTCCGCAAGCTGGAGTTCCTCGCCGCCGAGGCCCTGGCGCAAGGGGCCGATACCCTGGTCACCGCCGGCGCCATCCAGTCCAACCACGTGCGCCAGACCGCCGCCCTCGCCGCGCGCTTGGGTCTTGGCTGTGTCGCCTTGCTGGAAAACCCCATCGGCACCGCCGACCGCAACTACCTGGAGAACGGCAACCGCCTGCTGCTGGACCTGTTCGGCACCGAGGTCGAACTCGTGCCCAACCTGGACAACGCCGACGAGCTTCTTGCCGCCACCGGCGAACGCCTGCGCGCCGCCGGTAAACGTCCCTACCTGGTCCCCATCGGCGGTTCCAACGCCCTGGGCGCCCTGGGCTATGTGCGCGCCGGCCTGGAACTGGCCGAGCAGATCAAGGCCAGCGGTGAGCACTTCTCGGCCGTGGTCCTGGCTTCCGGCAGCGCCGGCACCCATGCCGGACTCGCCCTGGCACTGGAATACGCCCTGCCCGGCACGCGCGTGGTCGGCGTCACCGTCTCGCGCCCAGACGCCACTCAGCGCCCGAAAGTGGAAGGCCTGCTGCAACGCACCGCCGACCTGCTCGGCGTGCCGGTCCCGGCCGGACTCAAGGTGGAGCTGTGGGACGAGTATTTCTTCCCGCGCTATGGCGAACCGAACGCCGGAACCCTCGACGCCGTGCGCCGGGCCGCCAGCCTTGAAGGCCTGCTGCTGGACCCGGTCTACACCGGCAAGGCCTTCGCCGGCTTGCTGGATGGCATCGCCAAGGGCGCATTCGAAGGTGACGGCCCGGTGCTGTTCCTGCACACCGGTGGCTCCCCGGCGTTGTTCGCCTATCATCCTGCGGGTACCCCGTGACACCTGCTTATGCTCTATTTGCAGCAATGAATAATTTTTAATTATTTTATTGCATATAACCAAATCCTTAGAGTTGCCCCACCTTTAGACACCTGCCCCGTGAGGCTCATATGACATTCGCTACCCTGCGTCGCCAGTTCATCCTCGGCAGCCTGAGCCTGGTGCTCGGCGCCAGCTTCGTCGGCACCAGCTCCGCCGCCGACCTGCTCCAGGACATCCAGCAGAAAGGCGCCATCAAGGTCGGCCTTGAAGGCACTTACCCGCCCTTCAACTACCAGGACGAGAGCGGCAAGCTGACCGGCTTCGAAGTGGACCTGGCCGAAGCACTGGCCAAGGAGCTGGGCGTGAAGGCCGAGTTCCAGCCGACCAAGTGGGACGGCATCCTCGCGGCGCTGGAATCCAAGCGCCTGGACGTGGTGATCAACCAGGTGACCATCTCCGACGAGCGCAAGAAGAAGTACGACTTCTCCACCCCCTACACCGTCTCCGGCATCCAGGCGCTGGTGCGCAAGGGCACCGAAGGCGACATCAAGAGCGCGGCTGATCTGGCCGGCAAGAAAGTCGGCGTGGGCCTGGGCACCAACTACGAGCAGTGGCTGAAGGAAAACGTCCCGCAGGCTGACATCCGTACCTACGACGACGACCCCACCAAGTTCCAGGACCTCAACGTCGGCCGCATCGACGCCATCCTGGTGGACCGCCTGGCCGCCTTCGAAATGGTCGAGAAAACCGGCGGCAAGCTGGCCGTGACCGGCGAACCCTTCTCCCGCCAGGAAGCCGGCATCGCCCTGCGCAAAGGCAACCCGGAATTGCTGGCCGCCATCGACAAGGCGCTGGCCAAGCTGAAAGCCGACGGCACCCTGAAGAAACTCTCCGAGAAATGGTTCAAGGCTGACGTGACCCAATGATCGACGCAAGCCTTCAACTTGCGCTGGATTCCGCGCCCTTCCTGTTGAAGGGCGCGGTTTTTACGGTAGTACTGAGCCTCGGCGGCATGTTCTTCGGACTGCTGCTGGGGTTCGTCCTCGCCCTGATGCGCCTCTACGGTTTCACCGCCCTGCAGTGGATTTCGCGAATCTACGTGTCCTTCTTCCGTGGCACGCCGCTGCTGGTGCAGTTGTTCATGATCTATTACGGCCTGCCGCAGCTGGGCATCCAGCTCGAACCGCTGCCCGCGGCGCTGATCGGCTTCTCGCTGAACATGGCCGCCTACACCTCGGAGATCCTCCGCGCCGCCATCGCCTCCATCGACCGGGGCCAATGGGAAGCCGCCGCCAGCATCGGCATGAGCCGCACCCAGACGCTGGTCCGCGCCATCCTCCCGCAGGCTGCGCGCACCGCGTTGCCGCCGCTCGGCAACAGCTTCATCTCGCTGGTCAAGGACACCGCGCTAGCCGCCACCATCCAGGTGCCTGAACTGTTCCGCCAGGCGCAGCTGATCACCGCGCGCACCTTCGAAATCTTCACCATGTACCTGGCCGCCGCGCTGCTCTACTGGGTGCTGGCCACCGTGCTGTCGCACTTCCAGGGCCGCCTCGAGGCGCGGGTCAACCAGCATGAGCAGGACAGCTGATGATCACCGTCCGTAACCTGACCAAATCCTTCAAGGGCCAGGAGGTGCTCAAGGGCATCGACCTGACCATCGAGCCGGGCGAAGTAGTGGCCATCATCGGCCCCAGCGGCTCGGGCAAGACCACTCTGCTGCGCTGCCTCAACCTGCTGGAAGTGCCCAGTGGCGGGCTCATCCGGGTGGGTGAGATCGAGATCGACGCAAGCAAGCCGCTGAAGCAACAGCAGGGGCTGATCCGCAAGCTGCGCCAGCACGTTGGTTTCGTGTTCCAGAACTTCAACCTCTTCCCCCACCGCACTGCGCTGGAGAACGTCATCGAAGGCCCGGTGGTGGTGAAGAAGGAACCCCGCGAGCGCGCGATCGAGAAGGCCCGCAAGCTGCTGGCCAAGGTCGGCCTGGCGGGCAAGGAAGACGCCTATCCCAAGCGCCTCTCCGGCGGCCAGCAACAACGCGTGGCCATCGCCCGCGCCCTGGCCATGGAACCCGACGTGATCCTCTTCGACGAGCCCACCTCGGCGCTCGACCCGGAGCTGGTGGGCGAAGTGCTGTCCACCATCCGTGGCCTGGCGGAAGAGAAACGCACCATGGTGATCGTCACCCACGAAATGAGCTTCGCCCGCGACGTGGCCAACCGCGCGATCTTCATCGACAAGGGCGTGATCGTCGAACAGGGCGATGCCAAGGCGCTGTTCAGTGCACCGAAGGAAGAACGCACCAAGCAGTTCCTGAGCAAGTTCATCAACGGCTGAAACCACACCTCGACTTCCCCTTCTGGGAACTCATTGTGGGAGCGAATTCATTCGCGAAAGGACCGCGAAGCGGGCTCGACCTTGTAGGCAGGCCTTCAGCCTGCTTCGCGAATGAATTCGCTCCCACAGGTGCAACATCCCCACCACCGCAAGTTCCGCCCCAGCGGTAAGCCCCCTGCAAGGAAATGCGCGTAGAATCCGCGCCCCCCGCAATACAGCCCCGCCACCGGAACCCGCATGAACCCGAGCACCCTCCTCTCCCTGCCGCTACTGGCCCTCGCACTGGGCGGCTTCGTCGTCGGCAGCAGCGAATTCATCATCATGGGTCTCTTGCCCGAGGTCGCCAAAGACCTACGGGTCAGCCTGTCCGACGCCGGCCTGCTGGTCAGCGCCTACGCCATGGGCGTGGTGATCGGCGCGCCGCTGCTGGGTCCGTTGCTCGGTCGCCTGCCGCGTCGTCAGGCACTGCTCTGGCT
The DNA here is from genome assembly GCF_029873155.1 of Pseudomonas sp. BN515. Taxonomy (NCBI): domain Bacteria; kingdom Pseudomonadati; phylum Pseudomonadota; class Gammaproteobacteria; order Pseudomonadales; family Pseudomonadaceae; genus Pseudomonas; species Pseudomonas sp. BN515. The sequence goes on from NZ_SSOH01000049.1 coordinate 160,842, forward strand.
GATGGGCGCCTACGCCCTGGGCAACCTCGGCTGCGCCCTGGCACCGAACTACGAATGGTTGCTGGCCATGCGCATGTTCACTGCCTTCAGCCATGCCGGCTTCTTCGGCTGCGCCACCCTGCTGGCCGCCGAACTGGCACCTCCGCATCGCCGTGCTTCGGCCATGGCCCTGGTGCTCAGCGGCCTGACCATCGCCAACGTGCTCGGCGTTCCGGCCGGCGCCTGGCTGGGCCAGGCCACCAGTTGGCGGGTGACCTTCATGGTGGTGGCCGGCCTCGGCTTCCTCACCCTGCTGGCGCAAGCGCTCTGGCTGTCGGCCACGCCGAAGCCGCAAGCCAATGCCGCCGGCGCCTGGGACGGCATCCTGCGACGCCCGGTACTGCACGCGTTGTTTGTCTGCAGCCTGTCGTCGGTGGCGCTGTTCGGCGTGTTCACCTACATCAGCCCGCTGCTGCGCGACGTCTCCGGCTTCACCCCGGAGCACGCCAACTTCGCCCTGCTGCTGTTCGGCATCGGTCTCACCGTGGGCAATCTGCTGGGTGGCCGCCTGGCGGACAAGGGCTTCCGCTACTCGCTGCCGCTGGCCTTCATCGTCAGCGCGCTGTGCCTGCTGGGCCTGTTCGCATTCGCGCAGGTTCCGGCCCTGGCGCTGGGCTGCCTGTTCCTCTGGGGCGTGGCCAGCTTCGCCATTTCCTCGCCGCTGCAATTGCTGCTGGTGGAGCAGGCCGGCGAATCGGCGAGCCTCGCCGCCACCCTCAGCCACGCCGCCTTCAACCTGGGCAACGCCAGCGGCGCCTTCGTCGGAGGACTGTGGCTGAGCACCAACATGGGCCTGGCCAACCTGCCGCTGATGGGCGTGGGCGTGCTGGCCCTGACCATCCTCGTCTGCCTGCCGCTGCCGCGCCTGCGCTCGGTAAAGGACCACCTGAAAGCCACCGGACAGCTCCATCCGTAACCCGGATTGCGAGCCAAATGTAGGAGCGAGCTTGCTCGCGAAAAGCGGTGCCCGATCATTCGCGAGCAAGCTCGCTCCTACACCAAAGCCCTATCCCGCCAGCACCTCCGCGAACAGCTGGCGCAGGTGGTCGCGCTCCTCGTCGTTTGCCGCAAGGCGGCGCAACTGCACCGCGAGCTGCGCATAGCCCGGCAATGGGGGCAGGTTGAGGTGCTCGGGCAGGATCTCGTCGCCCACGCTGACCAGCAGCGCGAAGTGCACGCTGTTCTCCAGTTCTCGGGTATTGCCCGGCCAGGGGTAGGCCTCAAGCGCCGCCTGGGCTGATGCGCTGATCAGCGGCAGCGGCAAGTCCAGCCGCTGGGCGTAGATGCCGAGGAAGTACTCGGCCAACGGCAGAATGTCGTCCGGGCGTTCGCGCAGCGGCGGCAGTTCCACTCGGCCTTCATCGAGATACTGATAAAGCCGCGCGTTGAACTTGCCGGCGTTCACCGCCTTTGCCAGGTCGATGCTGGTGGCCGCCACCAGGCGCACATCCACCGGTGTCGGTTGCTGGGCTCCAACTCGAACCACCTCGCGGCTTTCCAGGGCCGCCAGCAGCTTGCCCTGCAGGGGTAGCGGCAGGTCGCCGATTTCATCCAGGTAGAGCGTCCCGCCGTTGGCCGAACCGAACCAGCCGGCGCGACTGCTGGCCGAGCCGTTGTGGGCACCGGCGGCGTGGCCGAACAACTCGGCCTCGGCGTAGGTCTTGCTGATGGCGCTGCAACTCACCGCCACGAACAGGCCGGGTCGGTCGCTGGAACGATGGATCTGCCGGGCCAGCAATTCCTTGCCGGTACCGGTCTCGCCCTGGATCAGCACCGGCAGCGCACTGGGCGCGAGCTGGTCGACCTCTTCGCGCAACTGGCGCGAGCGCGCGTCGACGAATACCAAGGCACGGGCCCGGATACTCAGGGGGCTGCGGTCGGCGTCGGCGAAAGTCAGCAGTGGCTGGCCGGGGGTTTCCTTACTCATGACGAAATCTCCCGCCGGGCCCAGGCTGCGGTGCAGCGGACCCTGGCGTAACAAAAATAGAAAGACTGAACCTGTTCAGGGTCGAGCGAGCTAGAGAAGAACAAGGCGAGAACGGCTGAGGCCGCGGAGTTTACGAGCTGTAAATGAGCAAGCCCGAAGCCGTTTTCAACGCAGTTATTCCGACGCGCAGCCGATCCTGAGCAGGTTCTCAGGCGCGGCGGCGAGCAAGCTCTTCGACGCGGCTCTGCAGGCGATACAGATGGGCGAAGCCCTGCTCCCAGGTGTTGTGACCGGACTTCACGTTGATATGCCCGGCACCGGTGAGGATGGCCGCTTCGGCCCCCCAGCTGCGGGCCATTTCCAGTGCCCGCTGGGGACTGGCGGCAGGGTCGTTGTCCGAGCCCACCAGCAGCGTCGGGAATGGCAGCAGATCCTTCGGGATAGGCGCAAAACCCTTGAGCGGCTCAGGGCAACCGGGGCGCTGCACATCCGCCGGGGCCACCAGCAGCGCACCCCGCACGCGGCGCAGCACATCCGGATCGGACTGGGCCGCCCAGTGGGCAACTGTCACGCAGCCCAGGCTGTGGGCGATGAGGATCACCGGAGTACGTTCGGCATCGATGGCGCGCTCCAGCGCCTCCACCCAGGACGCGCGGTCCGGGTTGTTCCAGTCGGCCTGCTCGACCCGGCTGGCATTGGGCAGCGTGCGCTGCCAATGGCTTTGCCAATGCTCGTCGGGGGAGCCCTGCCATCCCGGCAGGATCAGGTAGCGAATGGCCTGGCTGCGCATGGCGAGCCCTCCTTGCTGAAATTCGATGTTGGCCAGTCTAGGCGTTGGTCATATATCTGTTAAGGAATAAGAATTTATTTGCTTATGCATTATTAGCTTATAAGCCATCGGTAGCTGCACCTTCAGGCTGGGCTCGTCCAGGGTGCTGACCTGCTGGATATCCGGGGGGCCGCCGTGCGGACAAAAAAGAGCCCGGAGCTGCTCACGCAGTCCGGGCCAACCCTGAAGTCGCGACACGTGCCCCGTAGTCACGCCAGGCTCCGCGAGCACGCTGCGCAGGTGCGGCGTGCTCCCGAAAGGAATAAAAAGGCCGCCTCCCCCCTGCCTGAAGAGAGGCGACCAAAGCCTGTCAGCGTAGAAACGCCGTAGGTTGGTCTGAGCGCAGCGAGGCCCAACATCGCGCGGTGTCGGATGCCTTCGTTGGGCTTCGCGTAGCTCAGCCCAACCTACGTCAGCGCGCGGTAATCACTGCGAGCTTGGTGATGCCCGCCCGCTCGATGGAGGCCATGGCGCGGGCCACGGCGCCGTAGTCCACCTGGTCGTCGGCCTGAAGTTGCACGCGCAGTTCCGGGTCTTTCGCCTTGGCGGCTTCCAGGCTGGTCTGCAGCAGATCGGGCTGGATCTCGTCCTTGTTGATGAACAGCTTGCCGGCGCCGTCGATGCTCACCACCAGCGGGTCCTTCTGCTCCGGCGGGGCCACGGCCTCGGTCTTCGGCAGGTTGATCGGGATGGCGTTGGTCAGCAGCGGCGCGGTGACGATGAACACCACCAGCAGCACCAGCATCACGTCCACCAGCGGGGTGACGTTGATTTCCGAAAGGACTTCGTCGTTGTCCTGGGTGGAGAAGGCCATGTCAGGACGCCTCCTTCACAGAGCCCGATGCACGTGCCGGGGCCGGGTTGACGAGCAGCTTGAAGGCGCTCTTCTGCGCCAGCAGGTAGAAGTCGTGGGCGAAGTCGTCGAGGTCGGCGGCGGTGAGCTTCAGGCTGCGCAGGAAGTAGTTGTAAACCAGCACCGCCGGCACCGCGACGGCGATGCCCACGCCGGTGGCGACCAGCGCCGCGCCGATGGGGCCGGCCACGGTTTCCAGGCTGGCCGAGCCGGCCGTGCTGATGCCCTTCAAGGCTTCCATGATGCCCCAGACGGTGCCGAACAGGCCGATGAAGGGCGAGGTGGAACCGATCGAGGCGAGCACCGCCAGGCCGGACTCCAGGGAACGGCGCTCACGCTGGATCTGCTGGCGCAGGGCACGCTCCAGGCGGTCCTGGTGGTTGATCGCCTGGCTCAGGTCGCCGGGCTGGCCGCCCTGCACCTGGATCGCGGCGAAGCCGGCCTGGGCCACGTGGGCGGCGGCCCCAGCGTGCTGCTGCAGCTGCTCGGCGGCGCTGTCCAGGCTGGTGGCGCTCCAGAAGCGCTTCTGGAACTGGCGGTCGCGGCGTTTCAGGCGGGCGAACTGGATGCCCTTGACCAGGGCCAGGCCCCAGGTGACGACGGAGAAGCCGATGAGCAGCCAGATCACCAAGTGCTCGATGGAGGCGAAGGGGTTGGTTAACAGGTCCATGGAGTCATCCTCTGATCAGTTCAATTTGAAATCGATGGGCACGCTGACCCAGCCGTCGCGGGCGACCTCGCCCTGCTTGGCCGGCACGAAGGTCCAGCGCTTGACCGCGCGCACCGCGGCCTCGTCGAGCAGTTCGCGGCCGCTGCTAGTCTGCACCTGCACCTCGCTCGGCAGCCCCGTGGCGAGCACATGCACGCGCAGCAGCACGGTGCCCTCCCAGCCGCGCCGTTGGGCGAAGGCGGGGTACTCGGGCGCCGGGTTCTTCAGGTAGCCGGCGTTGGCCGAGGGTGGCGTTACCGGCGCTGGCGCCGGCGGTGCCGGCGGCGCGGGCGGGGCTTCGGCCTTGGGCGCTGCGGGTGGCGGTTCCACCGGCTTGGGGGCCGGCTTCGGCGCGGGCTTGGGCGGCTGTGGTTTCGGCTTGGGTTTGGGTACCGGCTTGGGCGGTGGCGGCTTCACCGCCAGTTCCTCGACCACCGGGGGCGGCGGCTCGATCACGGGCGGCGGCGGCTCCGGCGCTGGCGGTTCCACCACCGGCGGGGCCGGGGCGGTGAACTCGATGGTCATGGGCGGAATCTGCGGCGGCACTTCCGGCAGCGGCGGCGTGGGCTTCTGGCTCAGCCAGTGCAGCACGGCGCCGTGCAGGACCAGGGCGAAGGCGCCCAGCAGCCAGGCTTCGCGGCGACTGAGCACGCGGCTGTTGCCGGGGCTGCGGAACACCGTGCGGTCCAGCGCCTGGCGCACCGGCACGCCGAGGTC